>NZ_JSVA01000009.1:0-192752 GCF_001267955.1 Roseivirga seohaensis subsp. aquiponti | reverse complement strand
CAATGAAGAAAGGCCTCACTTGAGCTGTTCAATGAAAACGCCAAACTTAATGCACAGACAAAAAACTATAAAAATCAAAAGCTATAAAAACAAAATTGCCAATGGGTCATGACCCATTGGCTATTAATATTTATCCTTGTAAAACTGTATCGCTTATTTAGGACGGGACAAAATTGATGATTACTTCTTGTAACGCTTGTTGAACTTCTCAACACGTCCTGCAGTATCAACAAATAATTTCTTACCAGTGTAGAAGGGATGCGAAGCAGAAGAAACTTCCACTTTAATCAATGGATAAGTGTTTCCATCTTCCCACTCAATGGTTTCTCCTGAAGTCATTGTAGACTTCGTCATAAATTTGAACTCGCTTGAAGTATCGTAAAATACAACTGGCTTATATTCAGGGTGGATTTCTTTTTTCATAACGCTATTCTTAGTACTTCCCTCAAAAAGGACTGCAAATGTAGTGAGCCACAGTCGATTTCACAAATATAATTACTTTATTATTGATGTTTTTAAGCTTTCCCTAAAATTAAACCATCTGTACCGCAGCAGTGCTTATCTTGCAGCAGCTATATACGCCTATGAAAAAGCTATTTTTACTTCTCTGCCTTACATTCTTTACAGTTTCGGCTTTGAGCCAAAGCAGTTTAATTCCTTACAATCGAGATTATTACCATATCATCGATCGCTTTGTAGCCAAATTTCCTGAGCAGGCCAAAGAGTTCCAAACGACTTTTAAACCCGTAAGCCGAGAAAACTTAGCGGTATTTTTAAATTCGATTAAAGAGGAGTATCCAAACTTTTCGGAACAAGATAAATTTAATTTCGAGTTTTTAATGAACGACAATTGGGAGTTTACTGATTCGGAATACATAGAAAACGATAAAAATTGGTGGGATGTCTTCTACACTAAGAAGTCGGACTTACTTTATTACCAAGGAGGAAATTCTACCATACACATTAACCCGGTTTTTGATTTTACTGGCGGAAAAGACTCAGAAACCGATGGCGTTATTTACACTAACACAAGAGGCGCAGAAGTGCAAGGCTCAATAGATGGAAAAATAGGTTTTTATACTTTCATAAGCACTACACAGGCACAGTTTCCTACCTATGTGAATAACTATATAAGTGGCCCACAAATGGCCTTTCCGAATGAGGGAATATGGAAACAGTTTAAAGATGACGGTTATGACTTTTTTCACGCAAGAGGGTATTTTACCTTCGGCTTAACCAAAAGCATAAAAGTACAAGCGGGTTACGATAAGAACTTTATAGGCAACGGACACCGCTCCATGATTCTTTCGGATTTCTCTAGCCCTTATCTCTTCTTGAAAATCGATACTCAAGTAGGGCCTTTTCAGTACACTAACATGTTTTCTGAACTCACAGCGGACATCGCGTTTACCGGCAGGGGTTTTCCTGGTGATGGCGATTATCCTAAAAAGTTCTGGGCTTTTCACCGTTTAGGGTTAAATATTACGCCAAAATTCAGTATTGGATTATTTGAATCGGTAATGAGTGAGAATGCCACATTGGCCTATTTTAACCCCATTATTTTTTACCGAGCCGTAGAACTACAGGAAGGCAGCCCCGATAACGTTTTGCTCGGGCTAGATTTTAACTGGAAAGTGAAAAAAGGAATTTCTGTTTACGGCCAAGCTCTGTTAGACGAATTTGTACTTGGCGATCTTCGCGCTGGTGAAGGCAGCTGGAGAAACCGCTACGGCATACAACTTGGCGCTAAAAGTATCGATGCTTTTGGTGTTTCTAATCTCGACTTACAGGCAGAACTTAATTTTGCTCGCCCTTACCTCTACCAAAGCGAATTTGATAATAGTTACTCTAATTACAGAAATCCATTAGCGCATCCAATAGGAGCGAATTTTCAAGAATTGGTTTTAGTAGGTCGCTACCAGCCTTTGGAAAGACTTTCAGTGGTAGGTAAAATCATTTATTCCGATTTGGGCGAAGACCTTGGCGATGGCGTAAATTATGGTGGAAACGTATTGGCCGATACGGATGACCGCGCGTCTACTTCGGGCAACAAAATTGGGCAAGGCGCAAATGCTAAAAACATGTACATCGAATTAAGAGGGTCGTACACGCTTATGCATAACGTGTTTTTCGATTTGGGTTTATTACAAAGGAACTTTAATAGCGAATTGGCGGCTCGCGACTTAAACAGCACAACCATTAGTGCCTCACTTCGTTGGAATTTGGCCAAGCGCCAACACGAGTTTTGAAATCGGGCTTTCCCCATTATTTATATTTAACTTTGGCCGAAATTGAATTATGAAGACTTTTCGGAGAATTCTGGCATTTGCCAAACCTTACCATAAGCATTTCCCACAGTACTTTCTGTTTGCCACGCTGGCCATCATTTTCAGCTTAACTAATTTGGCTTTATTAGAGCCTTTATTCAGTATCATATTTGAAAACACAAAGGAAGGACTTGACCCTGTAGCGACTGTTGGTGATCAGGTTGGCTTTTTAGATCAGCTTAAAGGCATTCTCTACGAAAAACTGATTTACCTGCGCGATACCTACGGTAAGTCAAGTAGCTTGATTTATGTCAGTGTGATTATCGCCATTTCGGCCTTGCTCTCCAACCTCTTCACTTACCTTTCAAATGTCACCATGGGCATTGTAAAGGCCAATGTGGTGCAAAAAATTCGAACCAAAGTATTTAAAAACACCACTAACCTTCACTTGAACTTCTTCTCTGGTGAAAGAAAAGGCGACATCATGTCGCGTATGACGAACGATATTCAGGAAATTGAAGTCACTTTGGTCAGCTCTATTAAAGTGCTTTTTAGAGAACCTGCCACCATCATTATTTATGTGGCTTTTCTTTTAGCTACTTCGCTTCAGCTAACCTTATTCGTTTTGGTTTTCTTCCCTGTTATGGGTTTTCTGATTTCGTGGATTGTAAAGAAGTTAAAGAAAAAGGCCGTACTAAGTCAAGAGTCATTAGGTAGAATTGTGAACCTGATGGACGAAGTTTTTTCTGGCATGCGCATTATCAAAGGTTTTAATGCCAAAGATTATGTAGACGACCTTTTCGAAAAGGAAACCATGACATACCGAAAAATCAACATTTCCATGGCGCGTAAGAACGAACTGGCATCGCCCGTTTCTCAGTTTTTAGGTATTGTGGTAGTGGCTTCCCTTTTGGTTTATGGTGGAACACTCGTTTTAAACGAAAAAGGTGGCTTACAAGCGGGTGAGCTTTTGGCTTACATTGCCGTGTTCAGCCAAATTATTAATCCAGCAAAAAGTATCTCTCAGTCCTTGAGTAACATTCAGCGCGGTATCGTTTCAGCAGATCGTATTTTTAAATTGATTGATGAACAACCAAAAATTGAAAACAAACCGAATGCTACTGTTCTAAAAGGTTTCAATGATAAAATTGAGTTCCGAAATGTGAGCTTCGCTTACGACAAAGAAACGGTATTAAAGAATATCAACTTTACGGTGGAAAAAGGGAAAACGGTGGCTTTAGTAGGTTCTTCTGGTGGCGGAAAATCGACCATGGCAGATTTGATTCCTCGCTATTTTGACCCAACAGATGGCGAAATTCTAATTGACGGGCATCCGCTTACAAGCGTAACGGCCGAATCGTTACGTGCGCTTATGGGTATTGTAACCCAAGAGTCAATTCTATTTAACGACACCGTATTTAAGAACATAGCGTTTGCCATGCCCAATGCCAAGCTGGAAGACGTAATGCAAGCCGCCAAAATTGCCAATGCCTACGACTTCATCATGGATTTGGAACATGGTTTCGAAACCAATATTGGTGAGCGAGGCGGAAAGCTTTCTGGTGGTCAGCGCCAACGATTGAGCATTGCCCGTGCGGTAATGAAAAACCCACCGGTATTGATTTTGGATGAAGCCACTTCGGCACTCGATTCTGAATCTGAAAAACTGGTGCAGGAAGCTTTGGCCAACCTAATGAAAAACAGAACCTCGATTGTGATTGCCCACCGATTGAGCACCATTCAGCATGCCGATGAAATTTTGGTAATGCAAAAAGGTGAAATTGTAGAGCGAGGTAATCACCAAACTTTATTGCAACAAAACGGAGTGTATACTAAGCTCATCAACATGCAATCCATTTAGATTTATTTCAGATTACATTGATATATTTCTTATAATTCCCTTTATTCGATTAAAACCTCTTCAACATGGACAATTATAGTCTGATTAAGCAAGAATTACAGGAAGCCGCCAAAGTGCTAGAAAACTTTCTGAATAACGAACAAAACATTGAAGCCATAGAAAAGGCCGCTCAAGCCTTTGTAGATACCATAAATAATGACGGTAAAATTTTCAGCTGCGGCAATGGTGGTTCGCACTGTGATGCCATGCATTTTGCTGAAGAACTGACTGGTCGTTACCGCGAAAACCGAAGGGCCTTGCCTGCCATTGCCATTTCAGACCCCAGCCATATCAGCTGTGTTTCAAACGATTTCGGTTACGAATCTATCTTCTCTCGCTATATCGAAGGTTTGGGACGCGAGGGCGATGCTGTTTTGGCGATTAGCACCAGCGGCAACTCTAAGAACATTCTTCGCGCAGCCACAGTGGCCAAGCAGCGAAAAATGAAAGTTATTGCCCTTACGGGGAAAAATGGGGGTGAATTGGCAGAACTGGCCGATGTAGAAATTCGTGTGCCACACATGGGCTATGCCGACCGCGTTCAGGAAATTCACATTAAAGTAATTCACATACTTATTCAACTGATAGAAAAAGGAACTACAGATGTTGAGTAAAGGCTACGGAGCGGCTGTACATGGTGTAGATGCAAGAATCATCACCATTGAAGTGAACATTGTGCAAGGCACTAAGTTCTGGCTCAGTGGTTTGCCCGATAGCGCTGTTAAGGAAAGTGAGCATCGCATAGAATCTGCCCTCAAGCATTTCGATTACCGCATGCCACGCCAAAAAGTGGTGGTCAATATGGCTCCAGCCGACATCAAGAAAGAGGGTTCTGCCTACGATTTGCCCATCGCTTTGGGCGTGTTGAACGCTTCTAACCAAATCAATGCCCCAGAATTAGAGAAATACCTCATTATGGGCGAAATGGCCTTGGATGGAAATCTTCGTCCGATTAAAGGTGTGCTGCCTATTGCCATTGAGGCCAGAAATAACGGTTTCAAAGGTTTTATCCTTCCGAGCAAAAATGCCAATGAAGCGGCCATCGTCAACGACCTTGATGTAATTGGTGTAGGCAACCTGATTGAGGCCATCGAATTTCTGGAAGGAAAGCGACATATTGAGCCTTTAGAATACGATACCCGCGATAAGTTCTTCACCCATTTGAATGACTATGAAGCGGATTTTTCGAATGTTCAAGGACAAGAAAATATCAAACGTGCTTTAGAAATTGCAGCAGCGGGTGGTCATAACGTCATCATGATTGGTCCACCTGGCGCAGGAAAAACCATGTTGGCGAAAAGGCTTCCGTCTATCCTTCCTCCACTGAGTTTGTACGAAGCGCTGGAAACCACCAAAATACATTCGGTAGCGGGTAAACTGACTGCCAATGGCGACTTGGTTACTAAAAGACCTTTCCGTTCTCCGCACCATACCGTAAGCGATGTAGCCTTGGTGGGTGGCGGTGGAAACCCACAACCGGGAGAAATTTCTTTGGCGCACAATGGAGTACTTTTTCTGGATGAATTGCCAGAGTTCAAACGCACTGTTTTAGAAGTAATGCGTCAGCCTTTGGAAGAACGTAAAGTGACCATTTCTCGCGCCAAGGTTTCGGTAGATTTTCCTTCCAACTTTATGCTGATTGCCAGCATGAACCCTTGCCCTTGCGGTTATTACAATCACCCAGAAAAAGATTGCGTTTGCGGTTCGGGACAAGTGCAGCGCTACCTCAATAAAATCAGTGGACCATTACTGGACCGCATTGATTTGCATGTAGAAGTAACGCCAGTTTCCTTCGACCAAATGACAGAAAACCGAAGGGCCGAAGACAGTGCTGCTATTCGAGAAAGGGTAATCAAAGCCCGCGCTATTCAAACTGCCCGATTGAAAGACCACGGCCTACATTCCAATGCCATGATGCCTTCGCAAATGGTGAAAGACATTTGCCAGATTAACGATGCAGGAAGGGTGCTTTTAAAAACCGCTATGGAGCGTTTGGGGCTTTCTGCCCGTGCCTATGATAGAATCCTAAAAGTAAGCCGCACCATTGCCGATTTAGCCGGCAGCGAAGAAATAAAAATTGAGCACCTGGCCGAAGCCATCCAATACCGCAGCTTAGATAGAGATGGTTGGGCAGGTTAAATTTAGAGGATAGATATTAGAAGTTAGATTATAGTCTATAGTTACTCAGTCGCTATCGCAGGTTCTCCGAACCTGTGACTCACTATGACTGCTAGAACTCTGTCCGTTTTAATTCAATATAAATCCAATTGGTTCTCCAGTAATTTGAGAGGATGCTGAGACACCCACGAAGCTTCGGGGCGTTTCAGGGTCTGCCTATTTGAACCACATTTTTTATACAGTCGCACTGGGTGATTTTGCTCCAATTCTCAAAAAAAATATCGCTCACTTAAAATATTTTTCTATCTCATTTGTCTACCTATACAAGAGAACATAATTAATGATTGAAATGAGAAAGAAAGAATTTATATATAAGTACAAGTACATTTTCTTCCCTGTATTTGGCGCAGCAGCGTTGTTTTTGTTTGGTTCCGTAATCATGCTTTTATGGAACTGGTTAATGCCAGAAATTTTTGGTTTGACCGCCATTAGTTTTTGGCAGGCCTTAGGACTCTTCATCCTTTCAAGAATACTTTTTTCAGGAATTGGGGGTAAAAAGAAACATTCTCATAAACACAAATGGAGTGACTTAAAAGGTCGTGAAGAATGGAAGACCATGAGTTCAGAGGAACGTAAAGAATGGTTCAAAAAAAGAAAGTTCGCGCAATGGATGGAGCATAAAAATGATTGTTTTTCCGATTCAGACGTAAAAGAAAACGATGGTTCTGACCGTGAGCAAAACTGAGCATAAGGAAAATGTAGAAAGGCAGATTAAAGAACATCAGCCGAGAATCCGCTCTTTTATCAAGAACAGAGTTCCTTCTACAGAAGATGCTGAAGATATTGCTCAGGATGTGTTTTTTCAGTTCGTGAAAACTATGGACACCACGCATAATCCTATTGAGAATATCTCTGGTTGGCTATTTCGCGTTGCCCGAAACTTGATTGTGAATAAAAGCAAGAAAAAAAAGGAAGCGCCTCTTTTCATGGAACACGATGGCGATGATTCGGAAGGTGTGATTGCCTCGCTATTTCCCCAAACAGATGAAGCGGACAGTCCGGTGAATGTTTATATACGGTCATTGATGTGGGAAGAACTAGAACTTGCGCTTACGGAGCTGCCTATTGAACAACGCGAAATCTTTGAATTGACTGAATTGGAAGGGGTGCCTGTAAAAGAAATTTCAGCAGTTACAGGAATTTCCATCAACACTTTGCTTTCAAGAAAACATTATGCCGTTAAGTTTCTTCGCAAGCACCTCAAAACAACTTACGAAGAACTGATAAACGATTAACAATCAGAATACCTCAAACTATACAACAACAATCACCATGGTTCATATTTTTAAAACTTCCGTAGCCAGTAAAAAAGAAGTACGGCAGGTGGGCTCATTTTTGAATATCTTATTGCCTAGCGAAGAGTGGAATTTTGACCTAGAAGACTGCGATAAAATCTTACGGGTTGAAACCGAAGAAGTAGCCCCCGAAACCGTTATTACTATATTGACCAGCCAAGGTTTTTATTGCGATGAATTGACTGGATAGGGGTGACTTTCTAATTGGCTTTGCCGAGTGAATTTGACCTTTCGAACCATAAAGTAAGCCCTAAGATTAATATTCATGGTCTGACCTTCGGTGCCGACCTTAGAATAGTCTCCTGTGTAATCGGTCGGTACCGAAGGTCAGACCGTAGCCTAAAAGAAGACTGTGATTCCACCCCGATTTAGGCTTTGCCATACCCCACCTTTCACTTTAAGTATTCCAAAGTCTACGGCTTTAAACTTCATTTTTACTAACTTTATTGCAAGTTTAAAAACGCATCTTCATGAAACGACTTTCCCTTTTTTTCCTGTCTGTTTTTTTTATTTTTTCTAGTTCATGTTCTTCTAAGAAATCTTCGGACACGGTAGATTTCATTGTTTTACAAATGAATGATGTCTATGAAATTGCTCCATTAGAAGGAGGCAAAGTAGGTGGAATGGCGCGTGTAGCCACAGTGAGAAAAAATTTATTGAAGGAAAACCCGAATGTGTTTACCATTCTTTCAGGAGACTTTGTAAGCCCTTCTTTAATTGGTACGCTTACTTATGAAGGAGAAAAAATTGCAGGCAAACAGATGGTAGAGGTGATGAATGCCGTGGGTGTTGATATTGTTGTACCAGGTAATCACGAGTTCGACATTAAAGAGAATGAACTGATCAAGCGAATTGCAGAATCAAAGTTTCAATGGACCACCACTAACGTTTTTCATGTTGTAAATGATGACACCGTTTCTTGGACACAGAACGGCCAGCCTTTTCCTAACCACATAATGAAAACCATTGATGGAGTGGATATTGCATTTTTTGGTAGTACCGTACCCTTTACTAAAAAGGATTATGTTAGCTATACCGACAAGTATGAGTCGATGAGAGAAGTTTATAATAGCATAAAAAGTGAAGCGGAGGTGTTTGTAGGCGTAACTCATTTAGAGGAAGACATGGACGACTCGTTGGCTACTTATTTTGTGCCTGAGCTCGACCTGATTTTGGGAGGTCACGACCACGCCAACATGAAATATACTTTCGGAAATACGCTAATGACCAAAGCCGATGCTAATGCTAAAACAGTATATGTGCACACGGTGAGTTACAATAAAGTCACAGGTAAAACCAGTATTACTTCCGAGCTAATCCCTATTAATGAAAGCATATTGGAAGATACTGAAGTAAAAGCCTTAGTAGACAAATGGGTGAACATTTCCAATGAGAGTATGGCGGCAATGGGTTATACGCCCAATGAAATTGTGATGACTACCACCGACACCCTCGATGGGCGCGAAAGCAGTATTCGCTATCGCCCCACCAATTACCCAATTATGACAGCCGAGGCATTTTTATTCGCTGTACCCAAAGCCGATTTGGCTATTTTTAATAGTGGCTCCATTCGCCTAGACGATCAGCTTACTGGTACCATTACCGAGTACGATATCCTTCGGTCTTTCCCTTTTGGAGGTGGCATTTCAGTAGTAGATTTAAAGGGCGATGTAGTACAACGCATTTTAGAAACCGGCACAGTAACCAATGTAGGTATTGGTGGTTATTTACAATTGGCCAATGCTGAAAAGAAAGCAGATGGTTGGTACATCAAAGGTGAAAAGCTATCTACTTCCAAAACCTATAAAATGGCGCTTCCTGATTTCGTACTCAGCGGTGGCGAAGCCAACCTTGAGTTTATCAAAGATTATCAAAACCAAGCCATCGCCCCTCCAGATTTCAACGGTATTAAAAACGATGTTAGGGATATTGTGATGGCTTATTTTAGGGGGAAGTAAGCCGATGCGTCACTGCGAGGCACGAAGCAGTCTAACATCGGTTAAATCTACTATTTCAGTCACCTCGTAGATTCCGAAATCTCGGAATTTCACGCTTTACAAGATAGCTTTTCTCCTTGTGTTACTGAAAAGGATGCTTACAGCATGACTTGGCTTGTTGGCTATTACCCAATACCACCTTCGCGAAACTTCGTGTTCTTTGCGGTTAAAAAGCAACCTAACAGTCGCTTGGCTTTGCCGAGTGACTAGTAGGTAGATTCCGAAGCACAATTTATATAGATTAGTTTATATGACTCATCTCAACCTTCTATTGATATGTTCTGATATCAATAGAGTTGGATTAACAAAAATTAATCTACAATTACAGTATTAATCATTGATATATACAGATAAATAATAATATTTAAAAATGAATATATCTATTAGGTTTTTTCTTTCTGCACTTATCTATCTTTTCGGGTCTAATTTTACTCAGGGTCAAACTGAATATAGGGTAACCTTAGATAAAAAACTGGATCTAGACGCCATTACCAATGGAATGGATGTTGACATACTTTATGAGTACCTTTATGAAGGAAAGATCTATAAGGACGGAAAATCACATAAGATTGTAGCCCCAAAAACCACAAAGAAGCTAGCCTATGGTCTTGCTGATTATAGAGGTGACCTACAAGGAATTAAGCATGCATTTGTTTACATGATAGCAGACTACGAGACTGAAGAGCCTATTTTCTATTTCGACAATAATTTAAACTTTGACTTTACGGATGACGGTGAGCCTAGATCCTTTGAGAAGGATACTGTTCTCGGTTTTTTCGATGGTAAATTGAATGCCAAGTTCTTGGAATTTAAAATTAAAGATCAAGAAAGAATACTACTTAAATTGAAGTCCACGAATGAGGAAGATTACTCTCTTCGCGTTGTTAAAGATGAAAATGTAAAAGTAGTTCACTCCAAATTTTGGTTCAATGAGCTTATTCCTGATAGAGCTAAAGGTTTTGTTGAGGTGGATGGGGTTAATTATGAAATTCAAATTTCAGATTTTGACGCTAATACTAAGTTCGGTACAAGGCAAGACTTACTTTTTACCAAAATTGCTAACGACAAAATAGCCAAGCCAAACTACTGGGAGTATAAAAAGGGGTTATTTCGACTTGGGGATAAGGGGTTCAAAATTGAATCAATAAACGAGAGTGCCACAGAATTAATAATAAAAGAGACTGCTCTTTCTAACATCCCAAAGAAAGTAAATGTGAATGATCAGATACCTGACATAAGTCTAGAAACACTCACTGGTAAAATTGATCTTCTTCCTTTATTCAAACAAAATAAATATACCCTTCTAGACTTTTGGGCAACTTGGTGTAAGCCTTGTATCGCGGCATTTCCAGAGATGAAAGATATCTATGAAGAATATGGCGATGAATTTGGAATCATTGGAATTGCGGATGATAAAAAAAGTTCGACAGAAAGATTTCTAACCAAAAATGTAATCAATTGGCCTCTGGCTTTCGTTACGGAAGATGTTCAATTTCAATTCAATATTTTGGCCTTACCCACTTATTACATTGTAGACTCAGAAGGGAAAATTGTGACCACTATCGCAAGTATGAAATCACTTAGATCGTTTCTTGAAGAGAATTTGAGCAAGTAAACCTTAGTTAGTATCCAGGTTTTGCTTTTCACCAGACCTAGACATCCTTCCCGTTGCTTCTAAAAAGATGCCTACAGCATGACTTAGCTTGTTAGCAACTACACGAAAGCTAGCCTTAGTAGCATAGCCAACATATACCCCAACCTTTGCGAAACTCCGTGTTCTTGGCGGTAAAAGGATTCCCCAACAGTCGCTTGGCTTTGCCGATTGACTAGTAGTACGTTGGTTTCAAACCAAAACTCTAAACATCACTCGGTGCAACCGAGCGATTGCACTAAGTGCTGATATTCCGAATAGTGCTGGTTTGGGCGGCTTTCTTTGGATTATAGGCCCTATTATTTCAGGGTTCTTTTTTGGGTTTGTCTATTTGATTGCCATCATGATTAGTATAAAGCTTAAAGTATATGCGGGTTGGACTTGTATTATTTTTAACCTAGCTACTGGTGTCTATTTATTCTTCTCAGCATAAAGAACTTCAATTAGCCATTAGTTGAAGAATTGATCCTCCAATATCTTTGTGGGATACCGAAACACCCGCGAAGCTTCGGGGCGGCATGACTGATCGAACAGGCTTTTCCCAGAACCGTCACTGCGAGGCACGAAGCAGTCTAAAACCGACCTCATCCAGCTATTACAGTCATCTCGTAGAGATCTTATCACGCATCATAACAAATATAAGGTCACTGTCAACAACTAGCATTAAGGCAACTTTTAGCCGCCCAACGCACTACACATTTCTCAATGCCCCATACTATTTTTAATAAAAACTGCAATTGCGAATAAAATAATTTTCTATATTTACTGCAATTACGAATGATATAGCTATGAAGAAAACCAAATTAGGAGAGTTTGAAGAGCTAGTACTTATGACGGTGGTTGTGCTTCAAGCCGAAGCCTATGGGGTAGAAATTAAGCGCGAACTGGAAGATCGACTCAAAGAAAAGCTGAGCGTAGGCTCGATACAGTCCGCTTTAAAACGTATGGAAGAAAAGGGTTTTCTGACTTCAGAATTCGGGGAATCCACCCAAAAAAGAGGCGGAAAACGTAAACGCATTTATAGCGCCACACCTTATGCCCACAGGGTTTTGGAAGAAATGAAAGACATCCGCACCCAACTTTGGTCAGCCATGCCAAACATAGCCACCAGCTAATTTGAACAACGCACAAAACGATATTCAGCCGCCTCGCTGGTCATTAAGGCTTCTACGCTTCTTTCTGAAAAAAGACTTTTTAGAAGAAATAGAAGGCGATATGGAGGAAGTATTCGCTGAAAATTTAGCTGAGTACTCGGTCAAAAAATCTAGACGGCTTTACAATCGTGAGGTCTTAAAACTGCTACGCCCTACTTTGGTCAGAGGGCTTGGCGGAAATCATCAACTCAATTATCTCGGTATGTTACAACACAATTTATTAATCACGCTCAGAGGTTTCAAAAGGCACAAAGCTACTTTCCTAATTAACCTTATTGGCCTTTCCACGGGTTTAGCTGCGGCCTTACTCATTTTCCTTTGGGTAAATGATGAACGTTCGGTAGATACATTCAATGAGAAAAACGACCGACTGTATTGGGTCTTCACCAATTTCACTTTACCCGAAAGCGTGCTCACTTGGGATTATACTTCGGGCAAATTGGCACAAGCCATAAAAGAAGAATTCCCTGAAGTGGAAGATGCGGTGCGGGTGGGCAATCACTTTTTTAGGCCTCAATGCACCATTAGCCACAGCGAAAAAAACTTTGAAGTAAACGGCCTTTTTGCGAGCCCTAACTTCTTCCAAGTCATGACTTACCCGCTGATTTCGGGAACAACAGAAAGGATAATTCAAGACAAAAACTCAGTTGCAATTTCAGAGTCGCTGGCCAGTACTGTGTTTGGTTCTGCTGAAAAGGCAGTGGGTAATACGATTGAATGGGAGAGTTCATTTTTCAACCAAGCTTTTGTGGTAACTGGTGTGTTTAAGGATCCTCCAAAAAATGCCACCGAGCAATTCAATATTGTTGTCAATTACCGAGTATTGATCGATGCTGAAGAATGGGCCGAAGATTGGAAAGGTGGTTATGCACGCACCTACTTACTTTTAAAAGAAGGGGCAAATGTCGAGCAATTGAATCAAAAAATTGCGGGTTTAATGCATGAAAAAACAGGTAATAATAAGCAAAACCTCTTCCTTCAGCCCTATGCCAAAAACTACCTTTATGGAACGTATGATAATGGAATTCAAGTAGGTGGTAGAATAGAGAATGTTCGGCTTTTCACAGTCATTGCCATTTTTATTCTACTAATTGCCTGCATCAATTTCATGAACCTTTCTACTGCGCAAGCTTCCAAAAAAATGAAAGAAGTAGGCGTGAAAAAGGCCATTGGAGCCAACCGCAGAGACTTGGTTCTTCAGTTTTTAGGAGAGTCCATTTTACTTTCACTTCTGGCGCTTTTGGTGGCCATTGGCTTGGTTGTTTTGCTTCTTCCTCAGTTCAATGAGATTACTTCTAAGCAGTTTGAATTTAATCTTAGCGATTTCATTTTAACCCTTTTAACCATCGTATTGGCCACAGGACTACTAGCCGGTAGTTACCCTGCTTTCTACCTGTCAGGCTTTAAGCCCGTGGCAGTGCTTAAAGGAAAAGTAGCTAACCTAAGGGGTGAGGAGTGGATCAGAAAAGGTTTGGTGGTGGTGCAGTTCACCCTGTCCATTATTTTCATTATTGGGGTAATCACCATCAATAGACAGATGGAATATACCTATAGTAAACCGCTGGGTTATGATCGTGAAAACATCATAACCTTTACCCGAAAAGGCCCAGAAAATTTCGATCCTACTCCGTTTTTAACAGAGCTTAGGGCATTGCCTGGCGTAACCAGTGTTGGCAATATGTCTGGCGACTTTCTTTGGGGAAATGACAACAGCAGCGGCTACTCATGGAAAGAAGGTGACGAGGATGACAATCACCTGTTCAAATCGCCAAGAATCGGTTATAACATTGTTGAAACGCTGGAACTAAAACTTGTAGCAGGCAGGGCATTTTCAAAAGAAATGAATGACGATGAGAGCAAAATAATGCTGAACGAAACCGCTGTAAAATTTATGGGACTGAAAGATCCAATTGGCTTTCAACTGGAAGCTTCGCCAGACGATTTTAAGGAAGTGATAGGTGTGATAAGTGATTTTCAATATGGCTCATTGCACCAAGAAATTGAGCCCATGCTTTTCCGCTTCAGGAGTAGCGGAGATGATTTTATCGTCAGATTGCAACCAGGAGATGAAGTAAACACACTTGAAAAAATCGAAATGATTTACGCCAAGTTCAACCCAAAACACGACTTCGAGCCTTCCTTTTTAGAAGATGATTATCGAGCCCTGTATAGCACTGAAGATAAGGTAGCCCAACTGTCCAACTACATGGCGGGTATTGCAATTCTCATTTCGTGCCTTGGCCTATTTGGTTTGGCCACCTTTACCGCAGAACGAAGAAGCAAAGAGATTGGAATCAGAAAAATATTGGGTGCAAGCCAAGCTGTAGTAGTAAAATTACTTACGGTTACATTTACTAAAACAGTGCTGATTTCCATCATTCTTGCCATCCCAATTGGTTATTACTTTTCGAACCAATGGCTTCAAAATTTTGCCTATTCCATTGAATTGAAATGGTGGTTCTTTGCCTTGGCAGGTATTTCGGCCTTGTTAATTTCCTGGCTTACCGTAGGCTTTCAAACGATTAAATCAGCCAGAATTAACCCTGTTGACTGTTTGAAGAATGAGTGAAGATTGAAAAAACCACACAAAGGTTTTAGAGAAATAAAAAAGAGGCTTAAAGCCCCTTTTTTATACTGATTTCATTCTCATTTTCTTCTTGAGTTCGTCCATGCTATGGCAGAACTTAGTGTCAATTTCAATCATATCGCTGACCGATTGCACCGCATGAATTACGGTAGAGTGGTCGCGGCCACCAAAATGGTAACCAATAGATTTTAATGAGTGGTTTGTATATTCTTTGCACAAGTACATTGCTACTTGTCGGGCAATTACAATCTCTTTCTTACGCGTTTTATCTTTCAAATCTTCCACGCTAATCTGGAAGTATTCACCTACCGACTTTTGGATAAAATCAACACCCACTTCCGATTCAATGTCGTGAACGATGTTCTTAAGCGTTTGCTTGGCCAGCTCTAGGTTGATTTCCGTTTTATTTAGCGTTGCATGAGCAATAAGTGAGATCAGAACACCCTCTAATTCACGCACGTTAGTATCTACACTATAAGCCAAATATTCCACCACATCATCAGGAATATAAATTCCATCCGATTCCATTTTTCTGGAGATAATGGCAATTCTGGTTTCAAAATCAGGCATCTGTAAATCTGCCGTTAGTCCCCATTTGAACCTAGAAAGTAACCGGTCTTGCAAGCCCTTCAAGTCTCTTGGCGGCCTGTCACTCGACATAATAATTTGCTTGCCGCTCTGATGCAAATGATTGAAAATGTGGAAGAACATTTCCTGCGTTTTCTCTTTGCCCGAGAAAAACTGCACATCATCTATAATCAAAGTATCTACTTGTAGATAGAAGTTGGTAAAGCTTTGAATGCTGTTGTTCTTAATTGCGTCAGTAAACTGGGTGGTAAATTTTTCAGAAGACACATAGAGCACAAAATGCTTTTTATCGTCTCTTCTAATTTTATTTCCAATAGACTGAATTAAGTGAGTTTTCCCCAAGCCAACTCCGCCATAAACCATCAACGGGTTAAAAGAAGTAACCCCTGGTTTTTCGGCTACAGCTATACCGGCAGACCTCGCCAAACGGTTACAGTCGCCTTCAATATAATTTTCGAAATCGTAATTCGGATTCAGGTTAGAGTGTCGAAACTCGTCTTCTACCGAAGGCATGTCAAACGGGCTATGAATTTTTGCCGGTTTGTCTTGCTCCCATTTATTCTTTGGGTTTTGATTAGGTAAGGTTACAGAGTAAGCTTGATTTTGGGCGCTTCCACTGTCAACAATTACAGAGTATTCAAGTCGGCCATGTGGCCCCAGTTCGGTATGAATCACCTGCCTTAACAGCTGAACATAGTGTTCTTCTAGATATTCGTAGAAGAACTGGCTTGGTACCTGAATGGTAAGAATACCTTCATTCAGTTTGAGTGGAACGATAGGTTCAAACCAAGTTTTGAAACTTTGATCGCCCACTTGGCTCCTAATAAATCGGAGACAGTCTTCCCAAACCGATACGCAATCTTTCACCATCAATTGATTATACAAATTGGATAAAAAATCCCCAAGTGATTTTTGGGGGACGACAAAAATGATAAAAATAAGACGAACATGAAAGGCGAATTCATAAGAGAGGTGAAAATAATTTGACCGCCAAAACTAGCTCCCTTAGCTATGTGCCTCAGCGCCTGTTAAATGGCCTAAACCGGTTTCAAAATCCAGTTTATCAATGTGAATTTCACTTTAAATCAGCATGGCGATTTGAAATCCCTTATTTTCGTGTCATTAAATGGATGGAGTATGGAGCAAAGACTTTTCGATGACTTTAAAAAACCAGAGCCTAAAGCTTGGCAGAACCAAATCATTAAAGAACTGAAAGGAAAATCTATTGAAGAACTGAATTGGAAAATCGCGGGTGTTGAAGGAAAGCCTTTTTACACTGAAGAAGATTTACCAGATTCATTACCACAATTACAAAGCCCAAATCAGCAGGCAGAAGCTCTAGGAATAAGAAATTGGGTTAACTACCAAGTAATTAAGGTGGACTCGGAAAAAGAGGCCAATGAAAAGGCCCTTTTAGCCCTAAACAATGGCGCTACAGGCATTTTATTTCAACTGATAGCGGTTCCAAATTTCGACATACTGCTCAAAGATGTGCTGCTCAATTATTGCCAGATTGGTTTTGAAATAGAAAATGGAGCTGAGTCGTTAATGAATGCCTTTGAAGCTTATGTAAAAGCAAAAGGGATTAATGAAAATGAAGTAAGAGGCTTTATCCGCTCCAATGAATCGCCTTTTTTAAGTAAGCTGCGCAATTTCAGATTTTTCCTTTCAGAAGAAAAAAATGAGAATGCAAGCCTAGGTTTAGCACTTCTACTTGCCAAAACGATCGATGTTATTGACACGAATACGACCACAACTGAAGAGGTTCAAGCATGGTTTAACCAACTGCAGTTTAACCTCAATGTAGGTGAATCATACTTTCTAGAGATCGCCCGTCATCGCGCATTAAGGATTTTGGTTGCTCAGCTTGCAAATTCATATGGTTTTGAATTAGCACTGAACATCATTCAGATTTCGTCTAGTTCTGGCCAATGGAACGAACCCACCAAGGATGAATATAATTATTTGTTGCGCGCAACAACGGAAGCCATGACTGCCATTATAGGAGGAACAGACGCTGTGATTATTCAACCTTTCCATCAGCTATTCCCTAAAAATACAGCCCAAGGCGAGCGCATTGCCAGAAACATTTCTACTATTCTTAAAGACGAATCGTATCTGGACAAAACCCTCGACCCCTCTGCTGGCTCTTATTATATAGAATCACTGACCGCCCAATTGGTAGAAAAAAGTTGGGGCATTCTTCAACAAATTGAAGAAAAAGGAGGTTTAAAAAACCTTTCTGAAAACGACATTAACGCTTTAGCCCTTTAATCCGAAATTATGAGACCGACATTAAAACCACTCAACATCTCGGCTGAAAGTACTCAAACTAAAGCTGCTGAAAATTGGACAACTGCAGAAGGAATTGAAGTGCCTTCAACTATTTCTTTTTCCGAAATTAAAGATGCCGAGCATTTAAAGTTTGTGGCGGGAATTCCTCCTTACCTGCGAGGTCCTTATGCTTCAATGTATACCCAACGCCCTTGGACCATCCGCCAATACGCTGGGTTTTCCACGGCCGAAGAATCAAATGCTTTTTACAGAAGAAATTTAGCCGCAGGGCAAAAGGGACTGTCTGTAGCTTTCGATTTGGCCACTCATAGAGGTTATGACTCCGATCATCCACGCGTGGTGGGTGATGTTGGGAAAGCAGGTGTGGCCATCGATTCCATTTTGGACATGAAGCTGCTTTTCGATCAAATTCCGCTCGATAAAATGTCGGTTTCCATGACCATGAACGGAGCGGTGTTGCCCATCATGGCATTCTACATTGCTGCCGCAGAAGAACAAGGTGTGGCAAAAGAAGAGTTAAGCGGAACCATTCAAAATGACATTCTGAAGGAATTTATGGTGCGGAATACCTATATCTATCCGCCCTTGCCATCTATGAAAATCATTGGCGATATTTTCGAATATACGTCCAAAAATATGCCTCGATTTAACTCGATCAGTATTTCGGGCTATCACATGCACGAGGCGGGTGCGCCAGCGCATATCGAGCTGGCTTATACTTTAGCAGACGGTTTAGAATACATCCGCACCGGCATTAATGCAGGAATGGACATTGACACCTTTGCCCCACGCCTTTCGTTTTTCTGGGGAATTGGCATGAACCATTTTATGGAAATTGCTAAAATGCGAGCAGGGCGCTTGCTTTGGGCAAAAATTGTAAAGCAGTTCAATCCAAAGAACGAAAAGTCGATGGCACTGAGAACACACAGCCAAACTTCGGGCTGGAGCTTAACAGAGCAAGACCCTTTCAATAACGTTACTAGAACTTGTGTGGAAGCCATGGCCGCTGCGCTTGGTCATACGCAATCGCTGCATACAAACGCCTTAGATGAGGCCATTGCCTTACCTACGGACTTCTCGGCAAAAATCGCCAGAAACACACAAATATACCTTCAGCAAGAAACTGACATTACCAAAGTGGTAGACCCATGGGGCGGCTCTTATTATGTGGAATACCTTACCGAAGAACTGGTAAAAAAGGCTTGGGAACTGATTGAAGAAGTGGAGGAGCTTGGCGGAATGGCCAAAGCCATTGAACAAGGCCTTCCGAAAATGAAAATCGAAGAAGCCGCAGCCCGCAAGCAAGCACGAATTGATTCAGGAAAAGACATTATTGTAGGGGTAAACCAGTATCAGGTAGATGAAGCCTTAGATTTCGATTTACTGGAAGTGGATAATGCTTCGGTACGAAAATCGCAATTGGAAAGGCTGGCGGTTTTGAAAGCGAATAGAGATACAGTAAAAGTAGAAGTGAGCTTAAAAGCATTAGAAGATGCTGCCCGTTCTGGCGAAGGCAATTTGCTCGAACTGGCAGTGGATGCCGCTAGGCTGAGGGCTTCTTTAGGGGAAATTTCTACAGCATTGGAAAATGTTTTCGGAAGACACAAAGCTGTGATCAGATCAATTTCTGGCGTATATTCAAATGAAGTGAAAGACAACGAAGACTTTAAAAAAGCCCGAGAATTGGCCGATAAGTTTGCCGAAATGGACGGTCGAAGACCGCGAATTATGGTGGCGAAAATGGGGCAAGATGGCCACGACCGTGGTGCTAAAGTAATTGCTACCAGTTTTGCCGATTTAGGTTTTGATGTAGACATTGGACCACTTTTTCAAACCCCAGAAGAAACGGCACTTCAAGCAGCCGAAAACGATGTGCACATGATTGGCGCCTCGAGTTTGGCCGCAGGACATAAAACCTTAATTCCACAACTTATTGCCGAATTAAAGCGTCTAGGGCGTGAAGACATAATGGTTATTGCAGGTGGTGTAATTCCTCCAGCCGATTACGATTTTCTGAGAGAAGCTGGAGCTGCGGCCATTTTTGGTCCGGGTACAGTAATTGCAAAAGCGGCTCAGGAAATTCTTCTGAAGTTGATGGAAGAGTGAGCGGTTGAAAAAAACGCTTAAAGATTTTAACCAGAACTAAATAACAGATTTCTTTGTAACAATCAGGGATAAGCTTAGGTCAATGCAAATCATCGAGGTTAAGAGTAAAAAAGATAAGAAGGATTTTCTGGACGTGGCCAGAGTTATCTACAAAAATGATCCGGTATGGGTATGCCCTTTGGATCAGGAAATCAATAATATTTTTGACCCGAAAGAAAACGTGTTCTTTCAAAATGGAGAGGCCGCGCGTTGGGTTTTTAAAGATGATAAGGGAAACCTGATTGGCAGAATTGCTGCTTTTATTAATGAGAACAAAGCTAATTTTGGTACTCAACGGATTGGTGGTATTGGCTTTTTTGAATCCATTAATGATAAATCCATAGCCTTTCAAATTTTTGATACCGCCAAAAAATGGCTGTTAGAAAGAAAGGTAAACACGATTCAAGGACCGATTAATTTTGGCGAAAACGATTCGTATTGGGGGCTTTTGGTAGAGGGTTTTACACATCCATCAAACGGAATGGCTTATAACCCGCCCCATTACCGTGATTTTTTTGAAGCCTATGGTTTTAAAAAGAAGATGGAACAACTGACCAACCATTTGAACATAAAGGATGGTTTGCCAGAGCGCTTTGTCAAAATTGCGAAGTATGCCATTTCGAAAAAACCAAACCTTACGCTAAAACCCCTAGATGCCAACCGATTTGATGAATGTGCCGCTGATTTCATGGAAATCTATAATTCGGCATGGGCACATCACGAAAATTTCACCCCCATTAAAAAGGAGTATGTAAAAGAGACTTTCGAAAAAGTAAAGCCTTTTTACGACCCTAACTACATCTGGTTTGCTTATGTAGATGGGCAACCTGCTAGTTTCGTTTTGGTGTTGCCCGATGTAAATCAAATCTTAAAACACCTGAATGGTAAACTCAGTCTTTGGAATAAGCTGCGTTTTGTGATGTTGAAGCGGAAGAAAACCATTACTAGGCTTAGGGTTTGGGCCATGGGAACGCATCCAAAATTCCAAAACACTGGACTAGAATCCGTTTTGGTTTACAAATGCTTTGAAGGCGCCATGAAAAGCCAGTATGTAGAAGGGGAACTCTCTTGGGTAGGCGATTTTAATGATAAAATGATTGCTATTCATAAGGCATTAGGCGCTGTGCCAGGAAAAAAGCACATCACTTACGAACTTGCTGTTTAGTAGCTACTACTTTTTTACTCGAACTGTACCTCCCTCCTGTGAAAGCTCTGGCGCAAGAGTTACAAACGTACTTACGATTATTGGATCGAAAGCCGCCTAACTTCAGTTACGCAGCATGTTAAATGCTAAATAGACAATAAATATTGCTGTTCTATCAGTTAATTTCACTAAACTTATTGCTTGTTAAAAGGTGCGTATAGCACACCATATTGGGGTGCTAACGCTCACTTTGTGACAATTTATATCGCTATACGCCACGTTTGTGATCGATAGCTAACGTTGTAGCCAATACGAGAAAAAACAAACTGAATGAAAAAAATATTAATGTTTATGGGAATTTTATCCTTCTTTGGTTGTGGAGCAAAAGACTTATCACCGAAAGAAACTGAATTAGTCAATAAGTTAGATTTTGATATCGAACTTATGAAAGACCTAAAAAAAGAAACCAAAAGTGAATTAATTCAATTGCCAGCAATCGACCAAGAAACTGCTGATGTTTTGGATGAATTTCATAACGGAATTCACTCAAGTATTTCAGAAGAAAAAGCAAACACGATTGTAAAACAGTTAAAGGAAAAATTTAGAGCAAAGGGATATTTAATATTTGCTTTTACAGGAGAAGATGATTCTAAAAGTATTGGAGTAATAAAAGGAACAAACGACCTTGATATTTTGCGATATAGAAGAACGGACGGAATTAATCACGATTATGAGAATGACGATATTGTTACCAAAATATCTGAATGGAATGATGAATTCGGATTGACAGTAATTGGTTGCGGACGTGATTGGCTCGAATTGGAATTCAAAAAATTACCAACTGACTTGGACACTTTTTCTGAAGAAGTTTATGAATTCTGTCCAGATTCTGTTGACCAAGGAGTTGGAGAAGTAGAAAATTTAAAAGAATTAATAAAAGAAATGAACGGAATTTGGTTGTGGTGGGACTAAAAAAAGTACTGGCTACAACAATGGCTATAAGTAATTGCTTGTTCTCGCCTACTTTGGAAATTCCGCAGGAATTTCCAACTTGGTGTGTACTTGTAAAGTTGAGTGCTAAACCACGCAACTACTCATAGCCTAGAACGTTGGCCGTAGCCTATAGCGAAGGAATTCCTTTTCAGGCAACCGAAGGCTCCGATGTTTCGGTCTGTCTGTTTAAAACAGTAGTGGCCATGGACGGAGAGATTGCTTCGTCACAAACTTCCGCTATCGCGAAGTTTATTTCTCGCAATGACAAAGCCGAAAGTTTCCCCATTTTTTTGCACTTGAAGCTTTCAAGGGTGGTTGTAGCTTATCGAGAATTTCATCTATAAATTATAGAATACGTTAAGCAATCTCAATCTTCTTTTAGGGTACGGTCTGCGCTTCGGTACCAACCGATTACAGAAGGGCCACTCTAAGGTCGGGACCGGAGGTCAGACCTGATAATACTAAAAGCCTCAAGTTTTTCGCAGAAGTAGTCGTAGTTCATTACCTAGTACACAAGTCTGACGTGCCGTCCGACTTTAAAAGAGGTTCGGGACCGGAGGTCAGACCTGTATAAATTAACGAAAGCACCTGTCTGGCCCTGAAATAGGTTAATACCCAAACCGATCTAAATAAGACTGATAGAAAGGAATCATCAAGTCACCGTATTGCTTAATGAGGTTTTGATAGGCCGTGGCCGCATCGGCAAATAGGCCTCTATTTTCAAACATAATGGCCTTGGTCAAATCAGTGAGCATAGTACCTTCTTCAGGAAAAGTATTCAAGGCTTGATCGAGCAATTCCTTGTCCGGAGGAGAGAGCTTATCTAGAAAATAAACTCCCGTAGATCGTTTACTATTCTTGGCGAATACTTCCACCCCAAATAGGCCTTTAAATGCCAAGCTATTGCTCAAAAGGTCAATGCTGAAATGAGTGGAATCGACAACATGCGTTTCAAAAACCTGATCATATTCGTTCCAAAACCTTACTTGATATTGATCCTGAATATCTGCCCAGTCCAGTTGAATGTACCTTCCATAAACTTCTGTAGAAGAAGGGAAATTGAGGTGGAGGTCTACAAAATTGGAAGGTTCTTTGGCGTATTCGTTGGGTGGCCAAGCTTCTAAATTTCGTTTTGGGTTATAGAATTTTTCCCATTCGGTATAAATCAATTCTGAAGGAGGATAGAGTTCTTTAAGGTCGAGCGTGGCCATATTATACTGGCCTTCGAGTTCAATTTCTAATAACCGCCCTTCGCTATCCATCAAAATGACCAAGCCGTTTGGTAGCACTTCGATTTGATCTTTTTTGCTCAGAGGTGTTCCGTTTTTCAGTTCAAAATATCCCTTTTCCGTCTTTTTGTAGTTTTTTCCAGAAGATAGAATCACCCTAAAACCTTCTTGACTGTTGGCCAAGAAACCAAACATAAGAAAAACGAAAATGAGGGAAAGGTGCCTGAACATTGATGCCAATTTAGTAATCCTTGGCATCAAAAAAACCACCTTTGCAATGAGCGGCCTGTGGCTTCGTAAAGGGCAAAAATAGCCACCAGACTGTATTCGATAATCACGATTTCAATCCATTCAAAATATTCACCACCAAGGTAGTTGGCGTAGGTAAAGAAAATGAGCAGTGTCCATAAAAACGCAAATCGCTTTTCGGTAAACACACTAATGGCCAGTAAAGGAATGGCATACCAAGGATGAACCGTGGTAGCAAAGAGCAAATAAATCGTCCAAACCCAGAGCATTCGCACAGGCAATTCTTTTTTTGACGGCAAAAGCGAATACAGTAAAATTCCAATAAAAGTAGCGGCCATCATCCATTTCCCCGACTGCGCTATAATGTTGTGCCCCTCGGTTTCAAAACCATACCAACGCGCTAAATAATAGATGCTGCCATTGAATTCAAATTTCTGGAAATACAGTTCTAGACTGTCTTTTATCGCCCAAATATGGGCCGTATTGATTAATGGAAGAAAAGAAATAATAAGCACTCCAGCCACAATGAGGCCGTAGATCAGGGTCTTCTTAAAGCCAATTTTTCTGATCAGCAGCGGAAGGAAAATCAGGGGTAGAAATTTTGTTGCTACCGAGAGCCCAAACCAAATGGCTGACTGATGAAGCTTCTTCTGTTCGTAATTCCACAAGGCCAAAAGCAGGAAGAAAATCATAATGGCTTCGAAATGCAGATTGCCGGTTAGCTCTAGGACTACCATAGGGTTAAGCGCATAGAAAAGGCCATACCTTTCAGGCAAACCATAATGGCGTAATAGCTTTCTGATCAAACGAATATTGCCAAACTCGAAGGCCAGAATAATCACGCGTAAAATCACAATGGACCAGAATTCGGAACCCGGACTTAGCAAAGCCGATAGGAAGAAAAACACCTGATTAAAAGGCGGATACACCGAGAAATACTCGGGGGAATTAAGCTTGGCAAATAAACCAATATTAATGCCTTCAATACCCTGCACTAAATAGGTTGTAGGCAATTCTTTGTACGGATCGACCATTTGAGTCAGCAATCTGCCATCCCAAATAAAGCGGTATACATCATCGGATAAACCAGGAATGGAAAAGAGCAAAAGCAGCCGAAGCAGCATGGCCCAGTAAAAGGGCAAATCTGCTTCTCGTTCTTGCGTGCAGCGCATAATGTAAATCATGGATACGGCCATCAATACAAAAGACGATAGCAAGGGGATTGTCAGCGCACGATCTAAGTAATAGCCGGCCACAAGAATGAGCATGGCATATAGAATGTAGGCAAATGAAAGTCGGTTATTATTTTCAGGCATTTCGCGTATGCTGCACGGTATAATAGAATACCAACAGAAAGCCTAAGCTAAGCAAAATATGAAAAGGGAGTAAAGCAAAATCTTGAAAGTAAAAGGCCAAGCCCAAACCAGCCATAAAATAGAGCGAAAGCAATCCCTCCACCACGGTAAGCGGATTGATTTTCTTCACGAAGTATTTGTTGCCTTTCCAGCCTTCTTTTTTGCTTGTAATGTTGAATTTTGGGGTACGTACAAATGGGGTTTTCTTTCCAATCCAACCTTCGAAAACGGCTACAGCATTGTGAATGCTCAGGCCTAGAAATACAGAAAGCAGCATAAACATTTGAGGCACAAATTCCTTGAGGGTTTTCCAAAAACCTTCGCGTTTTTCTTTGAAGCCATTCCAATAGAAGATGACCAAAAAGATATAGCCCAGTAGGAAAATGCTAGAAACGTTTAACAGCGTTACCCAACCTGTAGATAGATTACGGATGAACAAAACAGGTATACTTAGCATGGCCGTAACCACTATGCAAATGAAAATGGCGGAATTCAATAAATGAAAAGCCGCATGAAATTTCGTTCCGAAAGAAAGGTTCGACTTCAGTACTTGAGGAAGTAGCTTTTTACTGGTCTCAGCCGCGCCTTTTGTCCAGCGGTATTGCTGCGATTTAATAGCGCCCATGGCCGCAGGAAGTTCCGCAGGAGCCACAGTGTTCGACACATAAAAAATTTGCCAGCCTTTAAGTTGAGCGCGGTAACTCAAATCCAAATCTTCAGTCAGCGTATCGGCTTTCCAACCACCAGCATCATTGATGCAGCTTTTTCGCCAAACACCAGCGGTTCCGTTAAAGTTAAGGAAGTGACCTCCGCTGGAGCGCCCATTTTGTTCTACGAAGAAATGCGTGTTCAAGCCAAAGGCCTGAAGTTTGGTCAGCATGGAGTAATTCTCATTGATGTGCCCCCAACGACTTTGAACTACTCCAATTTTCTCATCATGCGCAAAGTGCGGAACCGTATTTTTTAGAAAGTCCCTTTCTGGAACAAAATCCGCATCAAAAATGGCGATGAATTCGCCTTTGGCAATCTTCATTCCGTACTGCAGCGCCCCCGCTTTAAAGCCTTTTCGCTCAGGCCTTCTCACTTGTGCAATGTCAATTCCTTTGGCCTGCCATTCGGCTACTTTTGCTGCGATCAAATCAACGGTCTCGTCATTCGAATCGTCCAGCACTTGAATTTCCAGCTTGTCTTTTGGCCAATCGAGTGAAGCCACCGCATCAATCAGCCTTTCCACTACATACAATTCGTTGTAAACTGGTAATTGAACAGAAACTAAAGGGTGTTTATAATTGGCAGGAATTTCGGGGATTTGCGGAAGTAAATTCTTTCTTTTCGCCTTGCGGTACTTATAAACAAGGTTCAGTTGTGATATGCTGTAGACGAAAATAAACGACAGCGCTCCAGTGTATAATGTTAATATGATCAGCTCTAGCCAATACATTTATAGGTATTTAAATATGGTAAAGATAATCTTGTAGCCGGCCATTACGGTGCCTTTCACAGTACCCGACACCTTGCTAACCCCAATTCGCTTTTTATAGTTTACGGGCACTTCTGTTATTCGTAATTTCTGTTTTGCGGCCTTCAATTGCATCTCCACCGTCCAACCGTAGGTTTTGTCCTTCATGTCGAGCGCCACTAACTGAGGAAAAGCGATAGCACGGAAAGGGCCAAGGTCGGTATAATTAACTTTATAAAACCATTTCATCATTGAAGTGGCCAGCCAATTACCAAATACCTGAGGAAAGGTCATGGAACCTCCTTCACGATTTCCCAAAGCCCTAGAGCCAATGACGAAATCTACCTTACCATTTACAATAGGCCCTGCTACTTCTGTCAATTGCTGTGGATAGTCAGAATAGTCGCCATCCATAAACACTAAAATATCGGGGCTGTTACTGGGGTCTTTTAAGTATTCAATGCCCATTAAGCAAGCATTTCCATAACCTGCTTTGGGTTGATGAAGTACCGTAGCCCCAGCGTTTTCAGCGACTTCGGCTGTTTTATCGGTAGAACCGTTGTTCACCACAATAATTTCCTTCACCCAGTCTTTTGGAATATCAGCAATTACATGCGCGATAGATCGCTCTTCGTTGTATGCGGGTATTACCACTTTGATGTTCGGCCTCACCTGTTCGTTCACGGACAAAATTAAAAATATTAATAAGAGGAAAGCTTCATTCGACACATTAGTTCCTTTATTCTGAAATTCGTTTGGCCAAATGTGTTTTATCTGACCAATACAATTGTTCATTTTATGTTTTTGATAGAAATGAGGTTAGGGTCAGGCCGCCCCTCTGGGGCTTGGTGTTTGAGTTTGTCGTTAATGCCGCTACAACCAGTTCACCCCTCTGGGGTTATCTAATGAAGCTTATGTTTTTCCTGAATTTTGTAGTCTATTTTTAATGCCTACGGCAATAGGCTCAATGGGAGTGAAGATTATTGGAAGGAGAATTTATCTAATGAGAGTTTGTCGCTAAAGTTAAAAAACCCTTCACCCCGCTGGGGTTGAAAATGATAGTTTATGTTTTCTTTAAGCTTGAAGGTATATTTTTTTCAGCACTACGACTATCATGAAATCTATTTCCGCCAACGAGTTCACTATGGTAATCCGCAGCCACAGCCCCATCGGGGCGAACTGCTTGTAGAAAAGACAATACCCCAATCGCAATTCACAAGCTCCGTAGGAGCGACCCAAGGATGTAATTGAATTAATCTTTGAACCTATTTTCTTTTATAATTATCAATTATATCTTATTCAAAGATTATTTGGTTTTAAGTGGAAGTTAAGATTATGGCTAATACCTATACACAAGTATATATTCAAATTGTTTTTGCCGTAAAAGGGCATCAAAATTTGATTCAACCAAAGAATAAGGAAACGCTGCAGAAATTTATTACTGGTATAGTAAAAAATAGAGGACAGAAACTTTTAGCAATTCATTCTATGCCAGATCATACGCACTTGCTTGTTGGACTTGAGCCAAACATATCAATATCAGATTTGGTGCGTGATGTTAAACCTGGTTCTTCAAAATTTATCAATGAGAGCGATTGGGTTAAGGAAAAATTTAATTGGCAGGTGGGTTATGGTGCGTTTTCGTATTCTAGATCGCAAATTGATAATGTGATCAAGTACATTAATAATCAAGTAGAGCATCACCAAAAGCGAACTTTTCAAGAGGAGTATATTGATTTTCTAAACAAATTCAATGTTGAATTCGAAGAGAAATATTTGTTCGATTGGATAGAGGGTTAGGCCGCCCCGCTGGGGCTCGGTGTTATAACTTGTTGCTAAAGCTACAATCGGTTCACCCCTCTGGGGTTATTTAAAAATGCTTCTGTTTTTAATAAGGTAATTAGCCTGTTTTTAATGACTGCGTAAGTTGGTACTATCAGCGTGAACATAATTGAGAGGTAAGCTTAACGAATAGATATTTCTGGTTAGGCTAAAGACTGTTTACCCCGCTGGGGTTATCTAAAGAGCTTATGTTTTTCCTGAATTTTGCAACCCCTTTTTAATGACTACGGCAATAGGCATAATGGAGGTAAGATTGTGAAATGAAAATTTATCTAATGAGAGTTTGTTGCTAAAGTTAAAAAACCCTTCACCCCGCTGGGGTTGAAAATGATTGTCTATGTTTTCTCTAAGCTTGAAGGCCCATTTTTTCAGCACTACTATTATTATGAAATCTATTTCCGCCAACGAGTTCACTATGGTAATCCGCAGCCACAGCCCCATCGGGGCGAACTGCTTGTAGAAAAGACAATACCCCAATCGCAATTCACAAGCTCCGTAGGAGCGACCCGAAAAGACACCTAGCCCGAGCAGGGCTTGATATTATGTTTTAAAAAACGAAATTGGGAACTGATTTAGAGCAAAGTAAGTTTAATACATGTACATACATACATTTTAAACAAGAGAGGAAATTCATTATGAAAACCGTTGTACATACATCAGAATCAAGAGGTTCAGCAAACCATGGCTGGTTAAAAAGCCGTCATACTTTTAGTTTTGCGGGTTATCACAATCCTGAGCGCGTTCATTTTGGGGCACTTAGGGTGTTGAATGATGACGAAGTGGATGGAGGTCAGGGTTTTGGTGTCCATCCTCACGATAACATGGAAATTGTTTCGATTCCACTTCAAGGTGATTTGGAACACAAAGACAGCACTGGCCGCAATGAAGTAATTCGTCAAGGCGATGTTCAAATCATGTCGGCTGGAACAGGAATTCAACATTCAGAATTCAATCATAATAAAGATGAGGCTGTTCATTTTCTTCAGATTTGGGTTTTCCCGAAGGAAAGAAACATTGAGCCGAGGTATGAACAGAAAACGTATTTAGCGGAAGACCGCATGAATAAGTTTCAAACGGTAGTTTCTCCAAATGGAGGTGATGCGCTTTGGATTAACCAAAATGCGGAGTTCAGTTTGGCCAATTTAGATGCAGGTACAAAATTGACTTATGAAGTAAAGCACCCTGGAAATGGCGTTTATGTTTTTGTTTTGAACGGAGAGCTTGTTGCCGCCAATGAAAGCTTAGATACGCGAGATGCCGTGGCGGTTACCGAAACCAATAGCTTCGAAATTAAGGCAAAATCTTATGCCGAAGTGTTGGTGATTGAAGTACCGATGGAGTTTTAGAAATTAACGAGGATGTCCGAAAGGGCATCCTTTTTTATAAAACTAATGTACCTATGATCCTGAAACCTCGGACTTCTTTCCCTGAGTTTACGAAGGGTCTAGAGTTTAAATATAGTTCCTTCTCCCGAAACTTCGGGATCAGGATAGAAAACTATAAAACAGTTATTATTAGATAATTAATCAGTTGACGACCTAAATAACGGGGTATTTTTACTGATTGAACTCCTTTACCTTTTTAATAACGTACTCAATTTCAGCGTCTGTTAATTCTGGGTAAATGGGCAATGAAAGCACTTCGTTTTGAAGTTGAAAACTGTTGGGAAAACCTTCAGGTTTATCATTAGCCTTAAAAGCTGGTGTCAATGGACTGGCCAACGGATAATGAATTTCAGTTGAAATTCCGGCATTCTGAAAATGCACTTTTAGCGCATCTCTATTTTTAACTCGAAGGCAGTAAATATGGAAGTTATGCGTTTCTCTTTCATTTACTTCTGGAGTGATGATTCCCTGAATATCCTTGAATGCCTCTGAATACCTTTTAGCAATTCGATTTCGCGCTTCAATCCATTTCTCAACATGATTGAGCTTTACATTGAGTACAGCGGCCTGAAGCGTATCAAGTCTGCTATTGATGCCCTTCACTTGATGGTCGTTTTTTGACAAGCCACCATGATTGGCAAACATTCGGCACTGCTTTGCGAAAATGTCATCATTGGTGAGTATTGCACCGCCATCGCCAAAGGCCCCGAGGATTTTACTAGGGTAAAAACTGAAAGCCGAAGCAATTCCCCAACTGCCTGCCATTTTTCCGTTTTTCTCTGCAAAGTGCGCTTGGGCGGCATCTTCTATCAAGTACAGGTGATGCTTTTCTGAGAGTTCGGCCAAAGCTTCAATTTCACAGATTTGTCCATACAAATGGATGGGAATAATGGCTTTAGTCCGTGCGGTAATTTTCGCTTCTACACTTATGGGGTCTAAGCCAAAACGCTTCATTTCAACATCGGCAAAGACGGGCGTGGCACCGCTGAGTGAAACCATTTCGGCAGCAGAGAGCCAACCGTGGGCTGGAACAATTACTTCATCTCCATTCCCAATTCCCAAAGATTTCAGAATAACAAAAAGGGCATCGGTGGCATTCCCTACTCCAATACAATGCTTGGTTTTGTGGGCTTTGGCAAAGGCTTTTTCAAAACTTGAAACTACTTCCCCTCCAATAAAACGATGTTCGTCAATCACCGATTGAACAGCAGTATCCATTTCTGTTTTTATGGAAAGATATTGTCGCTTAAGGTCTAAGAAGGGAATCTCCATGCGTTTCTAAAATGATGACGAGGATCATATTTCTTACTGATGCCTGTCAGGCCAAAGTTAAAGATACCAACATACCTTGGATATAGAATCTAGAAGGTCTGTAATTTTCATATCAGCCCTCAGTTCTAGATTTATAAAACGATTTAATACTTAGCGTGTTAACTTTAAAAAACATTATTATGAAAAAGATTATTGTTCCAATAGATTTCTCTGATTGCTCTCGAAATGCGTTAAAAAATGCCATAATAGTGGCCGAACGCATGAATATGGAATTGGTTTTACTTCATTCCTTTATGCTGCCTGTGGCTACTACAGATGGCACTCCGTTAATAGTAGGCTCAATGATAGATGATTTACAAAAGGCGTCTGAGTCGAGCATGACTGATTTTATTAAGAAAACACCTGAGCTCGACCGTGTGAAGTATAGCACTGAAATAACCGCAGGTCTACTTTTGAGCGCCTTAACCGATGTTCTTGAAAAACACGATGTAGCTTATGTGATTATGGGAACTCATGGTGCTTCTGGGCTTAAGAAAGTATTTATGGGAAGCAATGCTTATACGGTCATTAAAAATGTGGAATGTCCTGTTATAGCATTACCTGAAGATGCGGACATTACTAAAATGAAGAAAATTGCGATGTCGGGTGACTATAAGCATAGCCCTGCCGCCCATTCCATTGAACCTGTAATTGCATTAACAAAGGCATTTTTCGCTCATTTATCTGTTATTCATATCGATCAAGATAAAGACTTGGAGCATGATGAAATTGAAATCGCTAAAAGCTTAGAGAAATATTTGAAAAAGGTAAATCACTCTTTTCACTTCAAAAGAGACTACGATGTGGAAGATGGTTTATTGGCATTCTCCAAGGAAGAAAATATCGACTTACTCGTTATGATTTCACGCCATCATAGTTTTATAGATAGAATTGCACGTGGAAGTGAAACTAAACGATTGGTGATGGACATTCCGATGCCTTTGATGATAATGCCAGAATAGATTTTTTAAGATCTATTTCCACCAAGGAAGTGGCAGTTTTATATCTGCAATCGAATTAACAACCATATCGGGCTTAAACGGGAAATCGTTTAAGTCCTCTTTTTTTGACATCCCAGATAAAGTCAAAATGGTATTGTAACCCACTTGTACTCCGCCTTGAATATCGGTAGCTAGGGTGTCGCCAATTACGGTGACTTCGTCTGTAGCCAAGCCAATGTGCTTTCTGGCTTGCCGCATCATTACCGGGCTAGGTTTGCCTACGGTAAAGGCTACTTTTCCTGTTGCCGCTTCAATCATGGCTACAATACTAGCGATGCCTAAATTGTTCCAACCCGTTTTTCTAGGCGAAGGATCCAGATTTGTAGCAATGAATTTGGAACCGCCAAGGATAAAATCAATCGCCTTTCTCACCATTTCTAAAGTGAAGTTGATGCCTTCACCTACTACCACAAAGTCAGGGTCATTTTGAACCAAGGTAAAACCGTGCTCATGTAAACTTGAAATCAAACCACCTTCTCCTAACACATAGGCCGTTCCGTTCGGGAATTGCTGCCCCATAAAATGAGCGGTAGCCATGGCGCTGGTATATACATTTTTTTCTTCTACATAAATCCCCAGCTTTTCTAATTTTCGTACGGCATCCAAAGGGCTTCGCTGACTGTTATTAGTCATAAAAGTGAAGGGAATGTTCTCCTTCTGAAGCATCTCTACGAACTTGTCGGCACCAGGAATCAATCTGTTTTCAACATATATAACTCCGTCTTGGTCTATTAGAAATCCTTTGGGCATGGTGATTCGAATTATGGTTGGTTAAAGATTGATGATAGAATACATTCTACCAAATTTGAACTCATAAAGCTATTGTTAAGTATTCAATTAGAGGGGTTTGTGCGGTGGTAAATTATAAAAATGGGGTAGTAAAAATTAAAAGGGATCGCCTTTCGGACAATCCCTTTCTTCAACCAAAACATACAGTATCTGCCATACCATATAATAGAGAAACCCTTTAGTATTATTTTTATTGTGGCTTATTAAATTTATTTTTTAATCATACTAAGATGAAACAAAAAGACCGACTCAGAACATTTCTAAGTCGGTCTCTCATTTTTAAATTCTATCAGATACTTAATTGCTAGCCATGGCTTGTAGCAAATCGTGTCTTGTGATGATGTGTACTTTGTTGGCTTTATCTCTAATCATTACCGCTGGGTTATCTTTGGTAATTACTGAAGACAACACATCTAAAGTATTATCAGGCGAAACGAACTGGAAAGGCTTGTCCATTATTTCAGAAACTGATTTGCCTTTTACGTCAGCGTCATCAATCATGTGAGCTAAAAGCTTAGAATCAACCAAACTTCCAACAAACTCATCGCCATTAACCACTGGCAACTGAGAAATTCCTTTGGAGGTCATCAATTTAATGGCCTCGGCAACGGTAGCCGTTTGAGTGATAGTCGTTAGTTTACCATTTCCATTTTGGTGGCTCATTATATCGGCAGCAGTTTCGAAAGCACGGTTTTCAATAAAACCACGGGCCTTCATCCAGTCGTCATTGTATACTTTGCCCAAGTAGCGAGTACCATGGTCTGGCAAAATAATTACCATCACATCATCCTCTTTCATGTTTTCTTTGGCCCATTCCAATGCTCCAGCTACAGCCGAACCACAAGACCAACCGCAAAACAGTCCTTCTTCGCGCGATAGTCTACGGGTCATGATTGCACCGTCTTTATCTGTTACTTTCACAAAGTGATCGATCAGATCGAAGTTTACGTTTTTCGGTAGAATATCTTCACCAATACCTTCCGTTAAGTAAGAGTAGATCTCTTTTTCATCGAAAATACCTGTCTCTTTATATTTTTTGAATACCGAACCGTAAGTGTCAATTCCTACTGTTACTATATTTGAATTTTGTTCTTTCAAGTATTTTGAAGTGCCACACATTGAACCTCCAGTGCCAACACCAGCCGCATAGTGAGTAATTTGACCTTCAGTATCTCTCCAAATTTCTGGGCCAGTAGTTTCGTAATGGGCCGCAGAATTCGACATGTTGTCGTACTGGTTTGGATAATAAGAGTTTGGAATATCAGCATTCAATTTCTTTGCTACTGAATAGTAGGAGCGAGGGTCATCTGGAGAAACGTTTGTAGGGCAAACAACTACTTCGGCACCTACTGCCTTCAAAATGTCCATCTTCTCTTGCGACTGTTTATCGGCCAAAGTGAAAATACATTTGTAACCTTTGGCAATGGCAGCTAAGGCCAAACCCATTCCTGTGTTACCAGAAGTACCTTCTATAATTGTTCCTCCTGGCTTAATTAAACCAGCTTTTTCGGCATCTTCAATCATCTTCACCGCCATTCTATCTTTCATAGAATTGCCCGGGTTGAAATATTCCACTTTGGCCAAGATAGTGCCCGGAATACCCTTGGTTACGGAGTTTAACTTTACAAGAGGCGTATCGCCAATGGTTTCAATGATTGAGTTGTAATACTTCATTTTTTAAAAGTTTGAACAAAATTACGATTTCTATCGCTCAATCCTAAGCCCAGTTTTTAAACCTTTGTTAAGAAAGGTTTATGGTCGATTGTGTAATGCAAGATAAGCTGTGGCACATAGGGAATTGTTAATATTGCTGATACAAGTTTATATATTGCAATTAGTATGCACTTTGCCAAGAGCTAAATACGTGAATATGAAAATAATTGATGAGCTAATTGATGACTTGAGTAGTGATAATAAAGAGTTATCCGATATTTTAATTCGGACGAAAGTACTAGCTCATAAACTCAAAAATCAAACATTAATAGCTTGGATAAATAAGGAAGTAAATGGTTATAATGAAAGCGATTCTCTACCTGTTTATAGAAAGCTATCTGCCGTAGTTACAGGAGTTATATCCAATGGTTATCAAAGGTTTGATAACTACCCAATCCCAATGATGCACTTAGAAAAAAAGACCCGAGAGAGTTTTATCAAAATGCACTTGGATCATAGTATCGCAACTTTGGAGGACTTCGTAAGCTCTGAGAATACTCAAATGATGAAACACATTGATCCATCATTCTATAAACTTTTTAATCAAAACTCTGGGAATGGATTTTTTGTTGAATACGCAAAATCCGAAATTCATAAATCTCAAGTGCATGAGAGCTTAATTTCAATCAAGTCAAAACTCCTTGATTTTCTTTTGGACCTTAATGACGAAATAACTTTTGAAGATGATATTCAGGGTTCTAAGGAAGAAATCAAGAAAACAATTGATAACCTTTTTAATAACTCAGTCTTTGGAGACAATACAACTATAATTGTTGGTGAAGGGAACAGTCAAAAAATTAATATCAAATACTCAAAGGGAAATTTTAAAGTACTTGAAGAACTCCTTAAAAAGCACCAACTATCAGAAACATACATCAGGGAGCTTCAAGAGATAATAGATGACGACAATCCTGATAAAACAAATATGCTTTTCGGGGAAAAAGTAAAGACTTGGGTAAACAGCATGATGACAAAGGCAATGGAAAATTCTTGGGAGATCGGCTTAGGTGCAGCCGGAAATTTATTGTCAGAAGGAATTAAGGCTTACTATGGATGGTAAATTTATTTTTTGCTAAAAGACAAAAATGACTAAAAGTTTCTTTTCACTTCTTCAGTCTTTAAAACCAACCATTACAATCATAGATTCCTCAGTACCTGCGACAGGTACTCACCTCAACTTTCTCAAAAATTACTTTCTCAAGAAATCATTCACTGCTTGAGTGTATCGGTCTTTGTATTCTGGGCGAGTATAGAGCTGAACGTGGTCTGCACCTTCAAAGAGTTCAGTGTGTACATTGCTGAGTCCTTTGATTTCATCTTCCAAAATTGAAGCGGGTGTTGTTGAATCGCCATTGCCATATAGGACTAGGGTTGGTAACGGGTTATGACTCAAAAGATAAGAGAATTTCATATTGTCTCCCCAGTCGTCAATTACGTGATCGAACTTATTGAAGGACATGTCGAATATGAAGCCTGGAATTCCCATGTTTTCGCTTTCTACCTTTGTGGTAGCATAAATATTACTCAAAGGGCTATCGAGGATTAGCTTGTCTACTTTTAAGCCTTCATTTTGGGCGAATTCAACTAAATCTGGTCGGTTTACGGTAATGGCACTGGCCATTGCGCCCATTGAAAAACCCCAAAGCACAAATTCGTTTTGGCCGTAATTGTCTTTCAGCATTTTCATGGCGCCCGTAATGTCTTCGGCAAACTCATAACCCAAGGCTGTTTCCGCATCATCCGACTTTCCGGAGTTTCGTAAATCAGGAATGAAAACGTTGTATAATGAATCAAGCCCAGTTTCTTTCACTAAAGCCAAGTACTTCATGGTTTTTAGTCGATTGGAAGTACGGCCATGATTGATCATCAAAGTTTTTGTAATTCCTTCTTTTGAAGCAGGAACATACCAACCGTTGAGGTTGATGCCATCGGTCAAAGTTTGAAAATCAACTTCTTCAAAATTAGGGTAGCCGTAATCCGCAGGGTCACGATTTTCACCAATACCAAACTTGGTAATCATGGCGGTGTCGCTCAACACATAATCAAAAGTGTAGCGGTCATAATCTGTAATCAGTTTTACCGTGTATGGCAATACCAAGAAATAGAAAGCTGCAATCACTAGCAAAAGGCCAATGATCATGATTTTGAAAAACTTCTTCATGATTTTAATTTTTTGAGAGCGAAGCGAGTAAGTACAACACGGCCATACGTACAGCCACACCGTTTTCAACCTGATCTAAGATGATGGCATGATCAGAATCTGCCACATCACTGTTCAGTTCTACCCCTCGATTAATTGGCCCAGGGTGCATGATTACAATCTCTTTGTTGAGTGAATCTAACAGTTTTTTATTGATGCCGTAGTAAAGTGAATATTCGCGAAGCGAAGGAAAATACTTGATCTGTTGGCGCTCCAGCTGAATTCTTAATACGTTGGCTACATCGCACCATTCTAGTGCTTTTCTTACGTTCAGTTCTACCTTCACCCCAAGCGAGGCAATGTGTTTTGGCAGTAAAGTTATTGGCCCACAGACCATCACTTCGGCCCCTAATTTCTGTAGTGCAAAGATGTTTGAAAGGGCAACTCTTGAATGCAGAATATCTCCAATGATGGCTACTTTTTTTCCTGCCACACCGCCAAGTCTCTGCCTAATTGAAAAGGTGTCGAGTAAAGCCTGTGTTGGGTGTTCGTGGGTGCCATCGCCAGCGTTTACAATGTTGGCTTTAATGTGTTTTGAAAGAAAATGCGGTGCGCCAGGACTGGCATGTCGCATTACAATCATGTCTACTTTCATAGACAAAATATTGTTTACCGTATCAAGCAGGGTTTCTCCTTTTTTTACTGAGCTATTGCTCGAAGAAAAGTTTACTATATCGGCAGAAAGCCTTTTTTCTGCCAGTTCAAATGACAGCTTTGTGCGGGTTGAGTTTTCGAAGAATACATTGGCGACAGTTACATCGCGCAATGAAGGCACTTTTTTGATGGGTCTGTTGATGACGTCTTTAAACTCATCGGCAGTTTCAAAAATAAGTTCAATATCTCCAGGCGTTAAATCCTTGATTCCCAAAAGATGTTTGACACTTAACTGTTCCTGCATTATTCTTCTTCGTTAGTCATTAACCAAATGTTGTCGTCATCAACGCCCTGACCTTTCCATTCCACCAAAACCTTGTGCGAATCAAGCGTATTTACCTGTCTGCCTACATAATCGGGCTTAATAGGTACATGCCTTGAGTATTTTCTTTCTACCAAAACAAGTAACTCTACTTTGGCTGGGCGGCCATAAGCAATCATAGCATCCATAGCAGCTCTGATAGAACGGCCTGTGTAAAACACATCGTCAATCAGAATTACCTTTTTGCCTTCAATCAAAAAGTCAATTTTGGTTTCGTTAGCTCGCTTTGGAGAATTTCTTCTTCTGAAGTCATCGCGGTAAAAGGTAGAATCTAAGTAACCGAGCTCGATTTCTGTGCCTGTAATTTCTAGAAGCCTTTCCTTAATACGCTCGGCAAAGAAAATGCCTCTAGGCTGAAGGCCTAAGATTACGGTATTATCAAAATTCTGGTGGTTTTCTATCAGTTCCTGACAGAGTCGGCCGATAGTGATGGCCAGTTGTGGATGTCCTAAAAGGAGTCTGCGTTGCATTTCAAGTGTCAAAGATACTAAAAGGATTGGCTACTGGAACGATTCATGTCAATTAATCGATGCCATTTCCTTTTTGGTTTGGGTTTAAAGAAATTTTATTGATGAAGAAAACCTTTCTCAAGTCGCCATTATTTTCTCCAGAGCGAATACTTTGTACGCCATAAACGATAAAGTACTTATCGTACCATCGTAATGTTCCTGAACTGTTTTCATTCTCATACCTTAGTTTGTCTTCTGGGTCGCTCAACTGAACATTGTCCACAATCACATCATTGTCTTCTTCACCGTCCATTGCTTTAGCGTGAACTTCTTTTTCGAAATAATAGACATAGGTTCCTTGGTTTTTGTCCCAAATAAATCCTCCGAAAGGCTCAGGAATTCCCTTTCCATCTTCGGGCACTTCAAGCCAGTCATCCCATTGAATATTTCCCTTTTTATCTAACACAAGGGTGTAAGCATGAGTGAATTGAAATGAGGCTCTTTCTTGGGAGTTGTTATCGGTGTTTGCACCTTGGCTTCTAAAGCCGGTTGGATAATTGGTTCCTGCCCATACATAGTGGTCTGTGTCATGATTGTAGCTTCGAAGAAATTCGCCAAAGACAATAAGTTGATCATCATCTTCAATCATTTCAGCAAATAGGGGCTGTACCCTATACCTAACCTCCTTACCTTTTTTTCTTACGGCTTCAGCTTTTTCTTTATACCGAGTGGCTTTTTTTTCTCCTAAATAAGAGAAGAAGTCTTCTAGCTCACCAAAACCATAATACTTCATGGTTTGCAGTCCTGTTCTATCTACATGGTTGATAAACATACCTGCGGGGCTATTGGTGGCTTTATAGGAATAAACTCCTACAACAACTTGTGAAATATCGTTTATAGATGAAGAAATTGCTGATGTAAGGTGGTAGTCTTTCTGCGTTTGTAGCTCATAGTCCCGAACTGCATTTCCCAAATAATCATAAGTATTTACTTTGATTGTCTGGTCTCGGTTTCTATTATATTCTGTAGCTAATACGTTAAAAGTTAGGCTATCGCTGTTTACCCTTATTTCAAGAAGTTTGGATTCGTTCTGATAAACATTGGTTAAGGTTTTGATTTTATCATTTTTCAAGTCAAAAGCAAAAACTACTGGCCTGGATTCAAAGTAACCACCTATAACGGCTGTGTTTTGGATCACCTCAAATTCTTGAATGTCTAATTCTAGAATTTCTTTAGGGTTATACTCTTGAATTTCTCCGGTTCGGTTATCAATACTCAGTATCTTGATTTTAAACCTGCTTGGAAACTCCTGAAGCATTAAGTAGGTTTTGCCTTGAACATAATGGTAGCCTAAGAGTTCAAAGCCCCTTTTTATCATTGCTACTTTTTCCCATTTCTGATTAAAATCAGTATCTAACTGCTTGATTGATAGTGTGTATTCTTTTAATCCTTTGTAATCAGCCTGCACTAAAGTTAGGCCCAGTTGTTCATTAGAGATTAGGAGGTAGTCCTCATCCCGCCATTCATATTCCAACTCAAACCTTTTATGATTTTCGATTTGAGCTTGGGCAAATTGAGAAAGTAGAAATAGGCTCGATATGAGGAGGAATTGGCGCATTAGGATTGAGATTTTTCTAAAATGATGTCAAATTCTTCTTTTTTAACGGATTGAACTGAAAGGCGAGACAGGCGAAGCAAATCCATTCCTTGAAGTCGATCATCTGCCTTTATATCTTCTAAAGTTACTGGTTTCTTTAGCTTTTGTTTGGGCGAAAAATCCACCACTACCCAGCGGTCGTCATCTGTGGTTGGGTCGGGGTAATGCTCTTTTACACATTCTGCAATTCCAACAATCGCTTTTTCCTTTACACTGTGATAGAAAAAAGCCAAATCGCCTACTTTCATTGTTTTCATGTTATTTCGGGCGGCATAATTTCTTACACCATCCCAATGATCGGTGCCTTTTGCCACCAGATCGTCCCACGAGTAGGCTTCAGGTTCCGATTTGATCAACCAATAGTTCATAAAGACTTATTTTTGAATTAGCTTTCGATGGAATTTAGGAAATGTTCAATGATTAAAAAAGGAGAACATTTTCTTCCATTTATTTCGAACTAAAAATTGCCGCTTTGGACAACAGGACGATCCTTAAACAATTAAAGCTTCAGGCTGCCCTTATGGAGCTGCACGATGAAAACAGTTTCAAGATCAGAGGCTACCAGAATGCGGTGTTCAATCTGGATAAAACCGACATTGAGTTGGGCAATTTATCCTTGGCCGAACTCGAAAAAATTGACGGTATAGGAAAAAGCATTGCCGCCAACATTAATGAAATCAACCAAAGGGGCGTTTCTTCGGCTCTAGAAGAATACCTAAAAAACACGCCAGAAGGCATTGTCGAATTGCTCGATATGAAGGGCATTGGCCCTAAAAAAATAAAAGTACTTTGGAAAGAATTGGGCATTGAAAGTGGTCATGAACTGAAAGAAGCCGCCAACTCTGGTTTGGTGGCCAAGCTGAAAGGTTTTGGCGAAAAAACGCAACAGACCATTATAAATGCCTTAGAATTTAAAGAGGCTAACGCCAATAAACTCCATTATGCCGAAGCCGAAAAACTGGCGGAAATTGTAATTACCGAAATTCTAGAAATTGCCCCAGATATTAAAATTGAAGTTACTGGCGCGCTGCGAAGAAAAATGGAGATCATCGAAGTCATCGACCTGATTGTGGGCACCGATGACATTGAAACCATTGAAGATGCCTTGGATGATGCAGAAAACTTTGAGCAAGTGATTGAAGAATCGGGGCCAATTACCTGGCGAGGAAATTATAAAGCACTGAGAATTCCGATTCAGCTTTCTTTCTGCGAAAAGGAAGATTTTGTAAAAGAGCAGTTTTTAAGAACGGGCAGCAATCTGCACCTCAGCTTAGAAGTAAAAGACAAACTGACTTTAAAGGAAATTGTAAGACAGCAGAACTTCACTTCGGAAAAAGAAATTTATGCCGCGGCTGGTTTGGGAGAAATTGTTCCTGAAATGCGCGAGGGTACTTTCGAAATTGAGGCGGCTAAAAACGGAAACTTGCCAGAGCTGGTAGAAATGAAAGACCTCAAAGGCATTCTGCACAACCATTCTACTTACAGCGATGGAAAGCATAGCCTTGAACAAATGGCGCAACATTGCAAAGATTTGGGCTACGAATACCTCGGTATTTGCGACCACAGTAAATCTGCTTTTTATGCCAATGGGCTTAAGGAAGACCGTGTAATTAAGCAGCACGAAGAAATTGACAGACTGAACGAAAAACTAGCCCCATTTAAGATTTTCAAAGGCATTGAGTCTGATATTCTTTATGATGGCCAGCTTGATTATAATGATGACGTTTTAGCAAGCTTTGATTTCATTGTGGCTTCCGTGCATTCAATTTTGAACATGAATATTGAAAAGGCCACACAACGACTTTTAACAGCCATTGAAAATCCATACACTACCATTTTAGGTCACCCAACAGGGCGCTTATTGCTCAGAAGAGAAGGCTACCCGATTGACCATAAAATGGTAATTGATCATTGTGCAAAACACAATGTGGTGATTGAAATCAACGCCAATCCTTGGCGACTGGATTTGGACTGGCGCTGGGTACATTACGCTTTAGAACAAGGCGTAAAACTGGCAATTAACCCCGATGCGCACGAAATGGATGGCTATCAACATATGTACTATGGTTTGCTAGCTGGCCGCAAGGGTGGGCTTACAGCCAACATGACATTTAATGCTTTAAGCGCTGAAGAAATAGGGAAATACTTTGCGGAGCGCAAACAAAAAATCGCAGTGAATGGCTAAGCAAAAAATCCTTGTACTTCGGTTTTCATCCATTGGCGATATCGTGCTCACTACTCCTATTGTGCGCGCACTGAAAACGCAGCTGGATGATGCTGAAATTCACTTCTGCACAAAAGCGGGTTTCGCTTCAATTTTAGAAGCCAACCCTTACATTGATAAAGTGCATTTGCTAGAAAAGGACTTAAACCCTTTGATTGCTGAATTGAAGAAAGAGAATTTCGACCACATTGTAGACCTCCACAATAATCTTCGCACCCGCATTATAAAAACCCGTTTGGGCAAACCGAGTAACGCATTCGATAAGCTGAATTGGGAAAAGTGGCTGATCGTCAATTTCAAAATAAACAAACTACCGAACGTACATATTGTAGACCGTTACTTTGAAACGGTAAAGCCTTTGGGGGTGAAGAAAGACATGCTTGGGCTTGATTATTTTATTCCTGAAAAGGATGAAATAGAAAAGGATTGGCTGCCAGAAACCCACCGCAACGGATATATTGCTTTTGCCATTGGCGGTCAGCTCAACACCAAAAAACTACCCATCGATCGGATGATTGAGCTTTGCGATAAAATAAACAAACCGATTGTGGTTTTAGGTGGAAAAGAAGACGTAGAAAATGGAGAAAGGCTCGAAGACTTCTTCAACCGAAAACACGACAAGGCGGATATGATTTCGCCTTTAGAGGAATTGGGTAAGAAGGCCATTATTTACAATGCTTGCGGAAAATTCAACCTCAATCAATCGGCTTCAATATTAAAAGGTGCCAGCCATGTGTTTACCCACGATACAGGCTTAATGCACATTGCTGCAGCTTTTAAAAAGAACATCTTTTCAATTTGGGGAAATACCATTCCTGAGTTTGGAATGTATCCTTACCAAACAAAATTCACCATTTTAGAAAATAAGAAATTGGATTGTAGGCCTTGTTCTAAAATCGGTTTCGATAAATGCCCGAAAGGACATTTCAAGTGCATGAACGACATCATTTTTGACTTTTGGATTCCATGAAACACCACCATATTCAACGTACTTCATTGGCCTTTTTTCTTGCCTCCATTGTTTTGGAAGTTGGAATAAGAACGGATAAAATCACTTCGGAAGATCATTCTTTAACCATGGGCATTTCTTTGGGGCTCATCCTTTTTGCCATTGGCATGAATGTGAGTATTGTGAAGAAAATGGGAATTCCAAAGCGCGAAAAAAACATCAGCCAAGCTCTTGGATTGCTGTATGCCGTTTATGCGCTGATTGTATACGCAATTCTCCCTGTCTAAAACTTAACTGCTCCCTGCATATTCCTTTGGCATAAGGCAGTGTTAACAAATTATAAACAACGACTAATTTCATAGGATATATTTTATATTTGTAGGTCAATCCAACCAAAACTATGCAAAAAAGGATTCTTCTTTTAGGCTCCGGAGAGCTGGGTAAAGAGTTTGTTATCGCCTGCCAAAGGCTAGGCCAACATGTTATCGCTGTCGATAGTTACGATCAAGCTCCGGCCATGCAAGTGGCACATCAGTGCGAGGTGATTAATATGCTAGATGGGGAAGAACTCGACCGCATTGTTGCAAAGCATAAACCCGATTTGATTGTTCCAGAAATTGAAGCCATTCGTACCGAAAGGCTATACGATTACGAAAAACAAGGTATGCAGGTGGTGCCGAGTGCCAAAGCAGCCAACTTTACCATGAACCGAAAATCCATTCGGGATTTGGCAGCTACAGAATTGAGAGTACGCACCCCAAAATTTTTATACGCTTCCAGCCTAGACGAACTGATTATCTCTGTGAACAAAATAGGTTTCCCTTGCGTGGTAAAACCGTTGATGTCTTCTTCTGGAAAAGGGCAATCGGTAATCAAAGACATTACGGATATAGAAATGGCTTGGTCTGCCGCAGGCAAAGCCCGTGGCGAGGCTACTCGCAAGGTGATTGTGGAGGAATTTATTGAGTTTGAATCGGAAATAACCATACTGACCGTAACACAAAAAAATGGTGAAACACTTTTTTGCGCACCCATTGGCCACCGCCAAGAAAGGGGCGATTATATGGAAAGTTGGCAACCAGCCGCCATATCTTCTGGGCAGCTTCAGCGCGCACAAAAAATTGCTCAAAAAGTGACTACTGCTTTAGGCGGAGCGGGAATTTGGGGTGTAGAATTCTTTCTTACCAAAGATGATGTTTATTTCTCTGAGCTTTCTCCAAGACCGCACGATACCGGCATGGTAACCTTAGCGGGAACTCAAAACTTTAATCAGTTTGAGTTGCATGCCAGGGCTGTTTTGGGCTTGCCTATTCCCGAAATAAAATTAGAGCGCAACGGAGCCAGTGCGGTAATTTTGACCGAGTCTGCTGGTACCGAACCTGTATATTCTGGTTTAGAAGAAGCTGCAAATTTTCCTGATACTGACTTTAGAATTTTCGGTAAACCCGTTACCCGTCCGTTCCGCAGAATGGGAGTAGCCTTGGCTTATGGAAGGAAAGAATCTACAGACGAACTAAGAGCACGTGCTGCTGAAGTAGCGAAGACGATAGAGGTTAGGTAAAACCCGACTCTTGGACTAAATAACGCTCATCAATCAATGTAAGCTTTTTTACATTTCAATGCTGATTTTGACCTTACCGCCTAAGCCCTTTTCAACAATTTCATAAAGGGTTTTAAGTGTAAGGTTGCTTCCGTCATTTTCAACTCTGGAAATATAAGTTCTTTTCTTGTCTATTAGGTCTCCCAGCTGCTCTTGGGTCAGATGCTTGTCTTCACGAGCTTTCCGTAGTAACAAACCAATTTTAAACCCCTCGAAATCACGTTCTAGCTCATCTCTTCTGACTGACCCTTTTTTACCATAAACTTCATCCTTTATGGCTTTCCATGATTTAGTTTCCATCTTTCCCTTTGTCTAAATAATAGTTTGCTTTCAGTTTTAAAGCTTTTTCAATCTCGTTTTTTGGTGTCTTCTGAGTTTTCTTTTGAAAACCATTTAATAGGATCACCAATTTCCCTTTGTCAAAAAAGCAGAAGACTCTCCAAATGTTAGAGCCTAGTTTTATCCTAGCCTCATATAATCCATCCGTATTTTCAAGATGCTTTAAGTATTGACTTGGAATTCTTTCTAGAGTCTCAATAGCTTCAACTATTTTGAAGATCTTGTTTTGAACCTTGATTGGTTGGTCTTTCAAGAAATCTTCAAAATAATGCTTATAGGCTATTACTTCTCTAATCTTCATAACGCACAAATGTAACTTAAAAGTTACAGTTAAGGAAATAAATCATGTGATACCGAACTCTGCTCTGAAAGTTTTTTTAAGATTGTTTTTAAGATTAGGTATTAATTTTTGAAAGGTTAGGTCGCATTTCTTTCTAAAATCATCTTGTAACTCCACTTTTTTTTCGTTTTGGACAGTTGTAGCTATGTCCTTCATTATGCCATATCCAAAATATATTTCATTGAGAAGTTCAATAATTTTTTCAATTGAAGTACATGTTTCTACATTAAATAAGATAGCATTCTGAAAATAAAATTCTTCAAATAGAGTAATAGATGCTTTTGTATTTTCTCTTAATTCGTCTTTTTCATTTTTGCCAAACGAAGAGCCAGGAGTGATAAATTTTTTTAATGCGCTTTCTGTTTGAACAAGCTTTTTATACAATTCTCGCATTGCAACGGTTCTTATGGAATAAGCTTGTGAAAACCGAACGTTGCTTTCGTTAACAACCTTATCTAAATCTGCTTGAAGCTCTTTACCTTCTCTTTCTAGCTTTTTTTTAACGCGCTCTTGCCAATAGAAAAGCAACGTGCCAACAACGAGGGTTACAAGAATATTTATCCAAAATTCTGACATCTTTGAATTTAAAATTACAACATCTCATTTGCCAAATTAGCCAACTCAGATCTCTCGCCTTTTTCAAGGGTAATATGCGCATAAAGTGGATGATCTTTTACTCTATCGATCAAGTAAGAAAGTCCATTCGATTGCGAGTCTAGGTAAGGCGTATCAATTTGGTAGATATCGCCTGTAAACACGATTTTGGTGTTTTCGCCAGCTCGGGTAATTATAGTTTTGATTTCGTGTGGCGTTAGGTTTTGGGCTTCGTCTACAATAAAGAAAATGTTTGATAAACTACGTCCACGGATGTAAGCCAGAGGCGTAATCATCAGCTTTTCTTTGGCCACCATATCGGTAATGGCTTTAAACTCCTTGTCAGATTCCTTGTATTGGTTTTGAATGAATTTCAGGTTATCCCAAAGCGGTTCCATATATGGATTTAGCTTCGATTTAATATCGCCCGGTAAATAACCAATGTCTTTATTACTCAAAGGCACAATAGGTCGGGCCAAGTAAATCTGCTTGTATTCTCTGCGTTGCTCCAAAGCACCCGCCAAAGTCAGTAAGGTTTTTCCTGTTCCGGCTACGCCCTGAATGGTCACCAGCTTAACATCTGGATTCATAATGGCATGAATCGCAAAAGTCTGTTCGGCATTGCGCGGCTTTATGCCCGACACTGGGCGTTTATCTACCTTCTGAATACAGTCTTCATTGACATTGTAATGGGCCAATACCGAGTTCTTATCGCTCTTTAAAATAAAATATTGATTCGGGTGAGCTTTCTTTCTTTTGAGTACTTCTTTAGGCTCAATCGTTCCGTCTTCATAAAGGTGATTCACCAAATCAGAATCTACCTTTTCAATTTCAATCATCCCTTTTCTCAGCGACTGAACGTTTTTGATCTTTCCAGTTTCGTAATCTTCAGCTGCCAAGCCCATGGACTTTGCTTTCAACCGAAGGTTAATGTCCTTACTGACGAGAATTACTTTTCTGCCTTTGTTTTCATCGCGCATGCGCAAGGCAGCGTTCAGAATCCGGTGATCATTTTTCGTTTCTCCAAAAACCTCATTGGCATCCAGTTGTCCTTTTCCAGAGCCAGCTTCCATGATCACCTTCAGGCTACCGCGGGTTTTTCCGTTAAGAGGAATCCAGTCTTGTAAAGATTTATCCTGCGCCAGCTTATCGAGTAATCGGGTAAACTCACGGGCCTCAAAGTTTTTGGTGTCATTTCCTTTTTTGAACTGGTCCAATTCTTCCAACACGGTAATGGGAATCCCAATATCGTGTTCCTCGAAATTCATGATGGAGATGTGTTCAAAAAGTATTACGGAAGTATCAAGTACGAAAATTTTCTTCTCACTCAGCGTCTTAGCTCTTGCCATATCAGGTTGGTCAATAATTAAGTAGAAAGGTTGTTTTAAGTTAGTAAAATAATGGTTCAAACAAGACCAAGAAGCTTTATTAATATAGCCTTAACACACGATTTGAATTAATCTATTGAAAGTGAAGGAGTTAAATTTATTGACTACATCATTCGAAAAAATACCTTAATTTGAAAACCAAATTCACACAACTATGACACCTCCACTTTCCAGAAGAAACTTTATTAGAAATACGGCAACTGTTGGAGCAGCATTGCCTTTTGTATCGCCATCAATGCTTTTTTCAGATCAAAAGAAGTCTGTTATCAGAATGGGCTTTATTGGTACAGGTGAAAGAGGCCGAAGCCAATTGAATGTAGCCTTATTAAGAGACGATGTTGAAGTAGTTGCTATTTGTGATGTAGACACTACGGTTTTGCAAAAGGCCGAAGACATGATTACAAAAAGCGGAGCTAAGAAGCCAGTACGTTTTGATGGTGATGGCGAAGCTTACCACAAGATGCTCGAAATGGACAACTTGGATGCCGTATATATTGCTACCCCATGGGTTTGGCACGTGCCAATGGCCGTTGCAGCCATGAAGGCTGGAAAGGCGGTTGCCCTTGAGGTTTCTGGCGCTACCGATATTGAAGAATGCTGGGATTTAGTGAACGCACAAGAAGAAACTGGCGTGCCTTTGATGTTTATGGAAAACGTGTGTTACAGAAGAGATGTAATGGCGGTTTTAAATATGGTACGCGATGACCTGTTTGGTGAAATGATTCACCTAGAAGGCGGCTATCAGCATGACCTAAGGGCGGTAAAACTGAACGATGGTAAATCGGCTTATGGACAAGGCGTTGAGTTTGGCGAAAACGGATATAGCGAATCGAAATGGAGAACAACGCATTCGGTACATAGAAATGCAGAGCTTTACCCAACACACGGTTTGGGGCCAGTAGCAACAGCCATTAACCTGAACAGAGGTAACCGAATGGCTTATCTTACTTCCATGAGTTCGAAAAGCAGAGGTTTACACGACTATATTGTGAATCACCCGAAAGGAGGAAAAGACCACCCGAACGCTAAGGTAGATTTCAAATTGGGCGATGTGGTCACCACCATGATTAGAACAGTAAACGGTGAAACCATAAACCTTACGCACGATACCAACCTTCCAAGACCTTATTCTTTAGGCTTCCGTTTTCAAGGAACCAAAGGGCTTTGGATGGACATTAATAAATCGCTTTATGTAGAAGGACAAGGCCGACCACATCAGTGGCAGTCTGACAAAGAGATGATGGAGAAATACGATCATCCGCTTTGGAAAAAATATGGTGAAAAAGCTTCAGGTGCTGGGCATGGCGGTATGGACTTCTTCGTATTCCATGCTTTTGTTGAAGCCCTGAAAAGAGATGCACCAATGCCAATTGATGTGTATGACGGTGCAGCTTGGATGGCAGTTACTGCGCTTTCAGAACAATCTATTCTACAAGGTGGTGAACCAGTTCAGTTCCCTGACTTTACCCGTGGCAGATGGATTAACAGAAAACCGATTTTCGCATTAGACGATAGTTATTAATAGCAAAGGCCGTTCATATTAAGAGCGGCCTTATTTTTTTCTCAGTCGCTTGGCTTTGCCGAGTGGCTTTTAGCTTATTGGCTTGAAGCCAAACTTCTAGTCATCACTCGGTGCAACCGAGCGATTGCGCTTCGATTTAGGCTTAGCGAAACGCAGTGTTCTTAGCGGTAAAAAACAGCTCACTATAACATTCGCCTCTTAGAGGTCTTTTCACGTTTCACAAGACAAAACCTTATTTGTTTTATTGAACATTCTGAAGCTTCTCCCTCAGTCGCTTGGCTTTGCCGAGTGGCTTTTAGCTTATTGGCTTGAAGCCAAACTTCTAGTCATCACTCGGTGCAACCGAGCGATTGCGCTTCGATTTAGGCTTAGCGAAACGCAGTGTTCTTAGCGGTAAAAAACAGCTCACTATAACATTCACCGCTTAGAGGTCTTTTCCCATTTCACCAAATAAAACCTTAATTGTGTTGCTGAACATTCTGAAGCTTCTCCCTCAGTCGCTTGGCTTTGCCGAGTGACTTTTAGCTTATTGGCTTGAAGCCAAACTTCTAGTCATCACTCGGTATAACCGAGCGATTGCGCTTCGATTTAGGCTTAGCTAAACGCAGTGTTCTTAGTGGTAAAAAAGAATCACCGCTTCAAATTCAAGTCCATGATCTTGGCTCTTGATAAAGCAAAGCAAGAGTTAATACGATTTGTATCAAGTTAAACTAATCCACAAAAAAAGCCCAAACCGGTAAGGGTGTGGGCTGCAAGTAAAGAGTGAAGTCATCCTTTTCTTTAAATTGAGTCATGATTTGGATGAATAATCATGGTCAATTGTCATTAATTTCCGCTCAAATCTAATGACGCATTCCACATAAAAAAACTATTTTAGCTAATTCTTCAGAAAAGTTTTTATGCTGAAAAAAGGGATTCAAATACTGTATACTGCTTGGTGCGCCATTTGGTTTGTAGGCATCATGATTGCGCTGTCTCCTTTTACAGTAATTCCAAGATTGATAAGTCATAAACTGGATAAATTCAGCTACTTTTTTGCCCGTGTCTGGGTCTTCCTTTTTTCGATGATTTCTTTCATTCATTTTAAAACCCACAACCGAAAGTTAATTCAACGCGGGCAGCCATATATTTTCACTATTAATCACACTTCGTTTTTAGATGCTCCCGCTATTCCAAGGGCCATACCCGTTCCGTTAAAAGGTTTGGGCAAAAAGGAACTGGCTAAAATTCCGCTGTTTGGGTTTATTGCAAGTAGCTTTGCCGTTTGGGTAGATCGTACCAGCGAAGAAAGTAGAAAGAAAAGTGTTCAGAAACTGGTGAAAAACTTAAACCGAGGCCTTTCTATTATGGTAGCCCCAGAAGGTACACGAAACAATACCGATGAACCACTGCTTCCTTTTTATAATGGTCCTTTCAGGTTGGCCATTGAAACGGGTACTCCTATTATGCCTTTAATCATTCACGATGCCAAAAGACTGATGCCAAAAGGTCAATTGGGCTTAAAGCCTGGTGTAATTCATAATTATTTTCTTTCGCCAATTTCTACCCAAAATATGACCCAGGAAGACCTTCCAGCCCTAAAAGCTCAAGTTTACGAAATGATGAAATCTAAGATCATTGAATTAGATGAGAAGAATAAACGCTAATTTGGCATTCATTTTGGAATAGTGGCTTACTCAACCAAACAATAAAGCTTATGAAAACTTTTTTACACTCACTTTTAGCCCTTCTGGTGCTGACTATCGTAAGCTGTGCTACAGGAAAAAACGCACTCGAAAAAGGCAATTACGAAACGGCTCTAGACCGTGCCATCAATCGTTTACAATCGAACCCAGACAATAAGAAATCACAAGATGTATTGATTGAGGGTTACCGTTTGGCGAGCAATTATCATATGGATTACATTCGCATGTTGGCTGTAAATAACGACCCAAATAAATGGGAGGCTACGTACTATCAGTATAAGCAGTTGAACAGTTATTATCGTCAAATTCAACGATGCCCTGCTTGTTTGTCGCTAGTAATGCCAAAATCATATATTAGCGAAGAAAGTGAAGCAGCCAGAAAAGCTGCTGAATACCAGATAGAATTGGGAAATAACGCTTTAGCTACCAATACAATTGAAGGTGGAAGAAGGGCTTTTAAGCATTTCAATTTTGCGCTCAATTTTGATAGAAACGTACCAAACATTGACAGTCTATTGACTGACGCTAGAAACATGGGTACTGTTCGGGTTTTGATCGAACCAATTCCAATTCACTCTCGCAGTTTGGAGTTGACCAATGAGTATTTTGAAAACCGAGTAATCGAATACTTAGATAGATTTAGCCAAGGCCGATTTGTTCAGTTTTTCACTGTTGATGAAGCAGAGCAGATTGATTTGCAACCCGACCAAATCGTATCAATGCAATTTGATGATTTCGTTTTAGGCCAAACTTTGATTGAATCGAAAACCAAAGAGGTGAAGCGTGACAGTGTAGTGGTAGGTCAGTTTACTGACGACAAAGGAGTGAAGCACGATGTATATAATACTGTGAAAGCCGAATTGACGATTAACCGCAAAACGCTTTCCTCGCAGGGCGTAATGAATTTCGAAATAAGAGATGCATATACTAACCGAATTTTGACCAATCGTAAGTTGCCTAACCAAGATGTTTGGGTGCATGAATGGGCTTCGTTTAACGGAGACTCTAGAGCGCTTACCCGCGATGAAATAGAAATGAGTAAGTTGAAGGAGTTGCCTCCGCCACCCCCTCAAACCCTATTCATCGGTTTTGTAGACCGCATTTATGATCAAATAATTGGAAGTATCAGTAATTTTTACCGAGATTCTGAAATATAAATAAAGGCCTATCTTAAAGCTATTGGTCATTCTGAACTTGTTTCAGAACCTGCTTATTGTCTGTCTATTTTGACAGACCCTGAGTCAAGCTCAGGGTGACCAGTAGTAATTGAGGTAACCTTCTAAATAAAAACATATGACCACCCCAAAAGAATCTCAACCCAACAACCCTCTCCACGGAGTAAAACTGGCCGATATACTAGAGGTATTGGTAAAAAAATATGGTTGGGAAGAATTGGGCGATAGAATCAATATTCGTTGTTTTACGCACAATCCATCCATTAAATCGAGCCTTACTTTTTTGCGGAAAACGCCATGGGCCAGAGAGAAAGTAGAACAATTGTATTTACTTCTATCTAAAAGAACCGTACTCTAAATAAGAGTAATATCCCTAGTCCTTCTTCTTTTTTAAAAAGGCATAAAAGGCAAAAGCCAATACCATTACGCCAATCAAAATACCCCAAATCAAATTGGGATTTTCAGAAAGAAAGTCTGTCTCATCTGGATCATTGGCCTTGTAAATGGATTTTTGATGAACTACAGGAGTATATTCAACTGCATGGAAATGGCTTGAAGGATTTTCTATAAATGTATAAAGCATAATTAGTTTCTGTTAGTACAAGCGCTTGCTTTTAGAGCTACGCTAATTATGCTTAACTAACATTTCAAGTGGGTAAAAGTTTATTGGTGAGCATTAAAAGTAAAGCCCCGATCTGCTATAAATCGAGGCTTTATGGGATAAAAAACACCAATCGGTGAGTATTATTGATAGGTTACTGCTGTTCCGCTGGCTGTAACCATAAGCATGCTAGAACTTTGACCTATCGTTTCATAATCCAAATCAATGCCCACTACTGCGTTTGCGCCCATGGCTTGAGCCGCGTATTGTAATTCTTGCATTGCATTATTTTTTGCTTCGCGAAGCACTCGCTCATACGAGCCAGAACGCCCACCGACTAAATCGGTAATACTGGCGAAAATGTCTTTGAATAAATTGGCGCCAATAATGGCTTCGCCTGTAATTACGCCATGGTACTTTGTAATTGTGTGACCTTCGATGGTTGGGGTTGTTGTTAAAAGCATATTGTTGTTTTTGGTTTTAAGTTTTTGCCACAAATTCATGCAGCGAATAACTATGCTTTCGTGAAACGCTCAATCAGTGTTTTATGATCTGGATAAGCGGAAGCTAATGTCGAGCGATCGGCCAATTCAAAGTCTTCAAATTCGAAACCGGGTGAGACTGTGCAGCCTACTAAAATGAAGTCTCCTTGAATGATTTCCGCGGCAAACCAATGGTGTTTTGGAATTACAACTTGGAAACTTTCACCCTTTTCTAAGTCTTTCCCAATGGTTTTAGAAACCAATTTTCCTTCGGGCGAAAGCATATGAATACGGGCCGCGCCTCCATCATGAAAGTGCCAAATTTCGTCTGAGTTTAGCCTATGGAAGTTTGAAACGCTATTGGGTGTAAGCAGAAAGTAAATTGAAGTACCGAATGTTCGTGCCGATGCATAGTAATTGGGCAATGCGCTTTTTTCAATACTTTCTTCCGATCGATAGTTTTCAGCGTAATAACCTCCTTCTGGATGAGCCAGTAGGTTTAGTTTTTCAATGTAGTATTCCGCTTTCATAGCTCAATTTGTTTGTTCAGTAGTTCCAATAGTCTGAATTGATTTCTGGTCCTGATATAGTTTTCTTCCGCGAAGCTTATTTTGTAATAAGTGTCGCCATTCAGGTAATCGGCCAAAAAACGAATGGCCTGCATGTAAATCATGTATAAACCGCCAAATTCTAGATTTTGAATTTCCAGAGGTAAAAGAGACTCAGCGCAAGAAGAAAGATAACCTGATTTTAGCGCCTCTAAATAACCTTCTCTGATTTCGATTTTGCTTTCATCCAGTTCAGCTTCTTTTGTTGGGCTGAGTAAAGTGCGCATCATATCGCCAAAATCGGAGAGCACATAACCTGGGCCAGTGGTGTCTAAATCAATCACATGACGAAATTCATCGGTGCCTTCGGTCAAAAGAATGTTGTCAATTTTTGTATCGTTATGACACACCCTTAACGGCAAACCGCCCCTTATAAGTTGATTAAAGTGTTCGGCAATCCAACGGAAAGTGTTTGCCTGTTCAATAAAGTGTTGGCTTGACTCTCTTCGGTTGGCTCTATTCTGTTCAATGGCTTCGTCTAATTGTTGCAAACGCCATTTTAAGTTATGGAAATTCGGGATGGCTTCATTGAAAACGGTAGGGTCTAAAACAGACGTGACTTTGGTAAACATGCCAAAGCCCTTTCCAACTTCTTTAACCAAAGTGAGATTATTAGCAGTTGTAGGTCCATAGGCATTCACTACGAACTCTTGTAATTTCCAACAGCCACTTTGATCTACATAAAAGCATTTCCCCTTTTCGGTAGTAATGTGCCTTGCAAATACTTCTGATTGCAAGCCTTGCAGCAGGTTAAGATTGTTTTCCAAAGTTTGCGTATTCTGAAAAACTTTGGTGTTTACTTTCTGAAGTAGGTAGTTTCCGCAGTCGGTTTCAACTTTGAAGGTATCATTGATATGGCCAGAACCGAAAGGGGCAACCTTCTCGATTGCCCCTTTTAATTGGAATGCCTTTAATGCTGCTAAGGCAATGTTCATTATTTTATTTCTTCAGGGTATTTCCCGTCCGCAATCATTTTACTAATTCCGCTTACAACAAATGGTTTATCCTCCTGATAGGTTACTCCTAACCACGAAGCAGAAGTCGGTACTACCTTAACAGTAGCTTTGCCTTCGTTCATGAGGTTGTCCATTTCGGCAGGAATAAAACACTCCGACTTAGGGTTGGTGTGGTTTTCCTTCACAAAATCGATAAATTTTTCTTCGAAATGAGGAAGCGCAGAAGCTGGGAAACCCAAGAAATTCATCGACACGTAAGTATCTGGCGCGAGTGAATGCTTCACTCCATTTTCTTCATAAGTAATGTCGTCACCGTCTTTACTGATGGCCAGCGTTTCTTTAATGCCCGTTAGGGTCATGTCTTCTTTCACTTGGCAAACGCCACGATTAACCGTTCCGTGATCAGAAAGCGTGTTGACTAAGCTGTAGCCCATGATTAAGTACTCATTTTCCTTTAAGTTTTTCATGGCAGTCACCACTTCACCAAAAGATTCCTGACCATAATAATCATCGGCATTAATTACTACAAAAGGCTCATTAATGAGGTGTTTGGCAGCCAAAATAGCATGCGTTGTTCCCCAAGGTTTTTTTCTATCGGCTTCGTATGGCGCAGTATGCTCTGTGTATTCATTCTGAAAAGCATACTCCATTTTAATCTTTCCGTTGAATCGATTTTTGTAGTGCTCATCAAAAGCGTCTTTCAAATCCGTACGGATAATAAATACCACTTTAGTGAATCCAGCATTGATGGCGTCATGAATTGAATAATCCATAATGATTTCGCCATGTGGGCCAATTCCGTCCAATTGTTTATTTCCACCATATCGGCTTCCCATGCCCGCAGCCAATACTACCAAAGTCAAATCCATAATGTCCTCTATTTTAATTATAATTGTTGGCTCGAAGTTGTCGAAAAAGACAAGACGAGTCAATTTAACAAATCATTATATTATGCAGCTAGCGACACTCGATTGGATTATCATCCTCGGTTTTTTTGTCATTTTTTTGTTAATCGGCCTTAAAGTATCAAAAAAGGCAGGAACCAGCTCAAAAGAATTTTTTCTATCGGGAAGAAATATGCCTTGGTGGTTATTGGGAATTTCCATGGTGGCCACCACTTTTTCTGCCGATACCCCAAATTTGGTAACAGACATTGTGCGCCAAAATGGTGTGGCTGGTAACTGGGTATGGTGGGCTTTTCTGGTTACGGGTATGCTTACCGTTTTTGTATACGCCAAGCTTTGGAGGAAATCGGGCGTACTTACTGATTTAGAATTTTACGAAACACGCTATAGCGGAAAAGAGGCCGCCTTCTTAAGGGGCTTCCGTGCTATTTATTTAGGCGTTTTCTTTAATGTGATGATTATGGCCTCGGTTTCCTTGGCAGCCATTAAAATTGGGGAAATTATGTTTGGTTTAGAACCTTGGAAAACCATGTTATACGCTTCGGTAATTACTGTGGCTTATAGCTCTATGGGAGGACTAAGAGGGGTTATTCTTACGGATTTCTTACAGTTTTTAGTGGCTATGGTAGGTTCCATAGCCGCAGCAGTTTACATCATTAACTTGCCTGAAGTGGGTGGTTTAACAGAGCTTTTGGCCAACCCAAATGTTACGCCAAAACTGGATCTGATTCCTGACTTTAATAATAGAGAATTGTTTATTACACTTCTAGTCATTCCGCTGGCCGTCCAATGGTGGAGCGTTTGGTATCCAGGTGCCGAACCTGGTGGAGGGGGCTACATTGCCCAGCGTATGCTTTCGGCAAAGGATGAAAAAAACGCAGTTTCGGCTACTTTGCTTTTCAACATTACCCATTACGCTTTGCGCCCTTGGCCATGGATTTTGATCGCGTTGGCTTCGTTGGTAGTCTACCCTGATTTGGAGTCCATCAGATCCGCTTTCCCTAATATCTCTGAAGGAAAAATGGGCCACGATTTAGGTTATTCAGCCATGCTCCTTACTTTGCCTAAAGGGCTTTTGGGAATTGTTATTGCCTCATTAATTGCGGCTTTTATGTCTACCATTTCAACGCACCTCAACTGGGGTTCTTCTTATGTGGCCTATGATTTTTACCAAAGATTTGTGAAGCCAGAGGCAAGTGAAAAGGAATTGGTGAATGTTGGGAGAATCTCTACCGTGCTTTTAATGGTTTTTGCCGCTTTGTTTGCTTTGGTACTTACCAGTGCCTATGATGCCTTCCAAATTCTACTTAAAGTAGGTGCAGGAACGGGAGCTGTATTCTTGCTTCGTTGGTTCTGGTGGAGGGTAAATGCTTATTCTGAAATTACGGCCATGGTTGTTTCATTCATTATGGCATTACTTTTTTATGAAAAAACGGGTCCAGACTTTATGCTTGCCATACCTGGTGATTACCAGTTATTGTGGAGTGTAGGTATAACCACCATAGCTTGGGTAGGGGTTACTTTACTAACCAAACCAACTGATTATAGTAAGCTGGCTACCTTCTTCAATTCTGTAAAACCTTATGGTGTTGGTTGGAATGGCTTCAAGAAAATTGCTCAAAAAGAGGGTATTCAATTAGAAAGCCATGTTGGTCGTTTTAGCATTGACCTGATTGCAATGTTCCTCGGAATAATCATTGTTTACAGTGCGCTGTTTGGTGTTGGCATGCTGCTCTATGGTAATATTTCAACTGCAGTCATTCTACTTTCTGTTACACTGGTAAGTGTTTTACTCTTGCTACGAACTTGGAAGAAATTGACATTCTAAACTTAGGAGAAAAGCCGATTTACGGCCGAAACTGTTGGTTATTGAAAATAAAAAAGGGGCTGTCTGAAAAGTCAAGACAGCCTCTTTTTTATCCGGATACCTACCTGAGAAAGCTTTCAAATACGCGATTCTCAGAGGGTTTATTTTACTTTTTAGACACCCTCTTTTCAATTCACTAATATCTTTTACTGAAACCTATATCTTAGTGTGTTTTGTTTTCCTTTTGAGTCAAGAATATCAATCTGTATTCTTCCAGAATAACGTTCAAGGTAATTTGCTACAGCCGCTGGGTCTCCTGCCCACCTTTGGTTAATGGCCACAATAATATCTCCCTCCTTAAGGTCGCTCAACTTTCTCATAAAACCGGTATCCTTATTAATTTTGGTGATCTTCACTCCGTATTTCAGGCCGTTCTTTTCTAATTCCGCTTGAGTTAATTTTCTCATTTCGGCACCCAGAAAATCCGAGAAGTGAATGTCGTCTTCACTAAGGGCAGATTGGCTATTTAGAATATCGGTGTTCCCCAATATGTTTTCTAAAGTAACATAAGTTTGGCCTACACGCTGGTTTCTTCTGTACTCTACCAACACCTTATCGCCTGGCGACATGTAAGTGAGTAGTTCATCATAGGTAGATTTGCTATTGATGTGCTTTCCGTTTAAAGTAAGTATCACATCACCCGCCTCGAGCCCAGCTTTATCTGCTGCACTTTCTCTTCTAATCGACTGAATGAATACTCCTTTTAGGTCTTTCAGATTTTCTCTCTTGGCTAATTCTTCATTAATTTCTGCTACATCGGCACCAGTATATGCTTTTTGTACATACTTGTACTTTTTCAAATCTTCTACCGCTTTCACTACAATGTCGGAAGGCACAGCAAAACCATAACCTGCATAAGAGCCAGTTCTGGAAATAATGGAAGAGTTAATACCTACTAATTCACCATCGGTATTTACCAGAGCTCCACCGCTGTTTCCGGGGTTAATGGCGGCATCGGTTTGAATATAAAGTTCAAGCGGGAAGTTTTCTCTTAATGCGGCTGTTTCGCTGCCAATAGCGCTTACAATTCCGGCTGTTACTGTAGAGGTTAGGTTGAATGGATTACCCACTGCTAAAACCCAGTCTCCAATTCTTACATCTGAACTTTTTCCCAGTTCAATTGCTGGTAAGTTTTTCGCATCAATTTTTAGTACAGCTAAATCAAGACTAGGGTCGGTGCCCACTAGTGTTGCACGATAGGTTCTTTTTTCGTGCATTACTTCAATTTCATCTGCGCCTTCAATCACATGATTGTTAGTGATAATGTATCCATCTTTAGAGTAGATCACGCCTGAGCCTGAGCCAATGGCCACTTCGGAACTAGCGCCTTCGCGTCCATAAATGTAATCGAAGAAAGACATGCTCCTTCTGTTACGCTGTAAGTTCTTAATGTATACCACACTGCGGATGGATTTATCGGCAGCGGTTCTAAAATCTGCTGGAGTTTCAAACGGCCGAACTGTTGATTCATTATCCGCTCGGTCAGTCGTATAGCTGGCTTGCCTAATATTGGCCGGTACTTCTCGTATAATTTCATTCACTTGAGCAGGGCTCAAAAACTGTTGGAAAACAAAGGCTCCGGCCAGTCCGGCTACAAAAGCCAGAAGAATAATCTTAGCTGCGCTTTTCATATCTGTATGCTAATATTTGTTTTATCTAAATTCGAAAGAAATAGGAGGAAGTCGTTCAGAGACTTTACCTCGCAATATTCAAACATACGTAACAGAGATATTGTTGGTAATCTGTGCATTGTTAATTAAGGTTAAAAGTTAAATGGACGCATGGAGATTGTCAACTTTTGATGATTCCGACACCTCAAAAACATATCTTTGCTAAAGGCAAAGGCACATTAAGTGGGTAGCAATTTTGTTTGTATAGAAACGTCAGATTTTGCAAAGAACTTTCTCATTTGGAGGCCTTTGAAAAAGACCTAAATTTGCAGCTTCGAAAAATGAATTCTTACTAAGGTCATCTGATTTTGTGTAGTATTCGAAAAACGCTGAAAGTAAAATGATTGTCGCGCGATGCTTTCAGAAAGTAGATTAAATCGCAGGGCAAGTAAGGCGAATAAAATAATTGACTTCGCCTTTCAAACTACCGTAAACTTGCAGATGCACTTTTACATTATCTGAAATAGTTAAGCAATACGTGGAAGAAATTAAGAAGAAGCACATTGCCATTTTGGGCTCCACTGGCTCTATCGGCACGCAGGCCTTAGAGGTAATTCAAGCCAATCCAGATCGTTTTCAGGTGGAAGTGCTTACCGCACAAAACAACTGCGATTTACTGATTGAACAGGCCGTTACCTTCAAACCGAATGCGGTGGTCATTGGTAATGAAAATCATTACGACAAAGTTTTTGACGCTTTAGACCGACTCGATATTAAGGTTTATGCTGGCGAAAATGCTCTTTCTTCGGTAGTGCAAATGGACAGCATTGATTTGGTGCTTACTGCTTTGGTGGGTTATGCGGGTTTAAGACCAACTATTAAAGCCATTGAAAGCGGAAAGCCAATTGCTTTGGCCAATAAAGAAACTCTGGTGGTGGCTGGTGAACTGATTACTGCTTTGGCCGAAGAGTATGGCGTGAACATTTACCCCGTAGATTCTGAGCATTCGGCTATTTTCCAATGCTTGGTGGGGGAATTCCATAACCCAATCGAAAAAATTATACTTACTGCTTCTGGTGGTCCGTTCCGTGGAAAGGATACCAACTTTCTTAAAACAGTAACCAAAGAACAAGCCCTGAAACACCCCAACTGGGACATGGGCGCAAAAATCACAATCGATTCGGCTTCTTTGATGAACAAAGGATTGGAAGTGATTGAAGCCAAATGGCTCTTCAACCTAAAGCAAGAGCAGATTGAAGTCATTGTGCATCCGCAATCAATTATTCATTCGATTGTGCAGTTTGAAGACGGTAGCATGAAAGCACAAATGGGTTTGCCCGACATGAAGCTGCCGATTCAATTTGCCATGACTTACCCTGAAAGAATCAAAACCGACTTTCCAAGGTTCGATTTCTTGAATTATCCTGCACTTACTTTTGAGCAGGCCGATACAAAGACTTTCCGTAACTTGGCACTGGCATATGAGGCCCTTAAACAAGGCGGAAACATGGCTTGTATATTGAATGCTGCCAATGAGGTGGCGGTAGAGAAATTCCTTAAAGATGAAATCAGCTTCTTAGGAATGTCCGATGTAGTTGAAGCTTGTATGCAAAAAGTATCCTTTGTTAAAAAGCCAACGTATGAGGACTATGTCTTTACAGACGAGGAGACGAGAAAAATAGCATTTGAACACATAATTTAATTAATGGAAACTATAGTACAGATTGCTCAGCTATTGCTGGCCCTATCAATTCTGGTAGGAATTCACGAAGCAGGCCATATGCTTGCCGCTCGTTTTTTTGGAATGAAAGTGGAGAAATTCTTCATTGGCTTTCCTCCAAAAGTGTTCAGTTTTAAAAAGGGAGATACAGAATACGGTTTAGGTGCTATTCCATTGGGTGGCTTTGTTAAAATATCTGGGATGATCGATGAATCTATGGATAAGGAGCAAATGAAACAAGAGCCACAACCATGGGAATTCCGTTCTAAACCAGCTTGGCAGCGTTTAATCGTAATGTTAGGTGGAATTATCGTAAACGTAATCGCAGGTATTATTGCCTTTGTAATTCTTACTTACAATCAGGGAGAAGCTTATATTCCAGCCAAATTTTCAAAAGAATATGGTGTAGTTGCTGGTGAAATTGCTCAAGAAGTAGGTTTCCAAACTGGCGACAAGGTAATCATGGTAAACGGTGCTGATTACGACCGTTTTGGCGACATCACCAGTGGTGAAACGCTACTTACTACCGATGGCTACTGGACAGTAGAGCGTAACGGACAGCAGCTTGATATTCCAATTCCGAAAGGCTTTTTGAACAATTTGAGCGATGAAGAATTTCAATCTAAATTCTTAGAACCAAGACAGCCGTCAATTGTAGGGGGCTTGCAAGAAGGATTTAACATTCCATTACAGGAAGGAGATAAAATTTTACAGGCCAACGGTGTTGAAGTTCAATATTTTGACCAGTTGAGGTCTGAGATGGCAAACTATGCAGGTCAAAATGTGGCTTTCTTAATTGAGAGAAATGGTCAGGAAGTGACGGTGAATCTTGATGTAAATGAAGAAACTCAAATAGGTATTGCTTTGGCGCCAGCCTACGAAATAAGTGAATATACTTTAGCCGAAGCTATTCCAAGAGGTACCTCAAAAGCATTTGGCGCTGTAATTCTCAACGCCAAGGCCATGGGCAAAATGTTCAAGTTCAATGGCGAAATGTCTGCCAGAAATATGAGTGGCCCAATCGGTATCGTCAACATGTTCCCTAAAACTTGGGACTGGAATGCATTCTGGGGAATTACAGGCTTTATTTCAATGGTATTGGCCTTTATGAACTTATTGCCAATTCCGGCATTGGACGGTGGACACGTAATGTTCCTGCTTTTCGAAATGGTATCGGGCAAAGCGCCTTCAGATCAATTCCTTGAAAACGCCCAAAAAGTGGGTATGGTTATTCTCCTTTTACTAATGGTATTTGTATTCGGAAACGATATTCTAAAGCTTTTCGGAATTTAGACTGAACCAAAAATTTTAATAAAAAAGGTGCTTGAAAGGGCACCTTTTTTTGATTTTACACCTAGACGAAAACTTTTAGAATAAGCCAAGTTTTGCTAAACGATTTACTTTAATTGGACGTTATTCAACACAAGAAGCAAACTGTTTATCTCGCCAATTCAAGAAAAATTATAGCTGAATTGATTTTTTGTATCTTTGATAAAACCTTAGAAAATGAATTTAGAAGCCCGAAAAATAGAATTTGTTCAGGAGTTCTTAAAACTTCAAAGTGAGGAGGCGGTTTCTCGTCTTGAAAATATATTGAAAAAGGAGAAGAGTACTTTAGACAATCTAGGACTTGAGTCAATGACTGAAGGTGAGTTGAACAAACGAGTTGACCAATCAGAGGCTGATTTTGAAAACAATCGATTTAAAAGCAGTTCAGAACTTTTAGCTAAATATGAATAATGATTTTGAAAATTATTTGGTCTGAATTTGCTGAAAATCAACTGGATGAGATTTATAATTACTACGAAAAGAAGGCAAGTCCAAGTATTGCAAAAAAACTTGTGAAGGAGATTATCAGCGAACCTGAAAAGTTGATAAAAGCACCATTCATAGGACAAGAAGAAGAGTTGCTCAAGCAGCGAAAAATTGGATATAGATATTTAGTTTTCAAAAACTATAAGCTGATTTATTCAGTGGACACAGAAAACGGTTTTGTAAAAATTGCAGACGTTTTTGATACTCGACAAAACCCACCGAAACTAAAAAGAATCAAATAGAATTAATTGCCAATCGAGTAGACGATCTTGAGTCAATAGTAGTTAATCTCTCCCGAACCTCACCCTCGATTGTATAGAGGATGCCACACCAACTCACTTTCAAACCGATAACTCAATCCGTGAATTATAATGCTTTTGGGCCTTGCTAATTCCCACCCTCTTCCTGCGCTTCTCTATAAATTTCAAAATCTACCCTGCGGTTAAGGGTTTGGCTTTTAGGGCTTTCATCCTTCACTCAGGCATAATTAGCCTTCTACCAACAACCAAACCATCAATCAAAGTGTTTTTATAATACGTCTAAATTATTTATATTTGTACGTATAATAAAAAGATTGCTATGGATACAAAATTGACTTTAAAGCTTGACAAACAAGTAATCGACAAAGCAAAGGCATATGCTTCATCTCAAAAGAGAAGTCTCTCTCGCTTGATTGAATCTTACTTAAAAACACTAATTGATACGGAAGACGCCTTCTCACAAGACAATATTAAGATATCTCCCTTTGTGAAAAGCATGCAAACAGGAGTTAAAATACCTGTCGATTTAGATTATAAAAAAGCCTACGGTGACCACCTCGCAGAGAAGTACAAATGAAAGACAGACTATTTCTAGACACTAATATCGTAATCGATTTACTGGGCGAGCGTGCATCTTTCTACGAATCTGCGGCAAAAATTGCAACGCTTGCAGACAAAGGGAAAGTACATATTATCGTCTCCGCTTTAACTTACTCAACAGTGTATTACCTTCTCTCCAGATATGAGGACAATGAGGTCGTAAAAGAGAAAATGAGAAAACTTAAAGTCATTGCTGAAACTTCAGATTTAACAGACAAAATTATTGACCAAGGACTTTCTTCAAAGTTTGCTGATTTTGAAGATGCTCTACAATACTATTGTGCAGTAAAAACCGAGTGCAATATACTCATTACCCGAAATGGGAAAGATTTTAAAGCGTCAGAAATTTCCGTTTTGACTCCTGATGAATATTTGAAGAGCAGAAAAATAAAGCCTTAGTAAATGAATTTAGAAGCTCAGAAAACAGGTAATATGAAGAGTTCTTTAAGTGAGGAGAAGTTTTCTTGTCATGAAAAAACATTGAAAAAGGAAAGGGATTTTTCCAGCAAACGAGAACTTGAACCAATGGCTCAAGTTGAATTGAACAAACGAATTGACCAATCAGAATCTGATTTTTCAAAACAATCGATTTAAAAGTAGTTCAGATCTTCTAGCCAAATACAAATTATTCAAAACCCTCCCATCCTCGATTGTATCGAGGATGCCGTTGAAGTCGGTTTCAAACCGATAACTCACTGAGCGAATCCGAATACTTTTAGGCCTTGTTAATTTCCTTCCTCCTGCGCCTCTCTATAAATTTCAAACTCTACCCTGCGGTTGACTGCGCGGTCTTCGTCCGTTTTTTCTTCTTTAACAATGGGTCGTTGGCTTCCGTAGCCAATGGCATTAATGCGTTCACTATTTACACCGCCATCCACAATCCAGTTTTTAATCGATTGGGCTCTTTGTTGGGAAAGGGCAAGATTTAAAACGGCATCGCCACTAGAATCGGTATGGCCAGATACATTCAGTTTGAATGATGGATGATCAATTAGAAAGTCCACCACTTTCTTCAGGTCACTCTCCATTTCTGGAAGTATGTTTGACTTCCCATTTTCAAACTCTAAAGAGGCAAATTCAATTTTACTGGCCACACGTTCTACAATACCCTCATATTCAGTATCGCCATCTAGAAAAAACATCTTTTCTAGACGGAAAAAATCATCTCCTTGAATCACCACCAAATAATTTCTTTGATTGATTAAGTCGAATTCAAAAGTGCCGTCTTCACGGGCAAATTTAGGGGCCACTTCTACCCCTTCATCCAAATCGATGATGGAAACCACCATATTTTGAGGAATCTTTCCTGTCACGCTCTGTATTTTTCCCATAAAACGAGTAGTCGCCAAAGGCTGTCCGCCCATGGGTAATGGAAAGGAAAAAAGATCCAGATTTTTCATACTTTTTTCCTCTGAGCGAGAGTAAAAAATATCTTTAGAAGCTTTATCGATGGTAAAGTAAAACTCCGTTCCAGGGCCATTTACCAAAGGTCCAATATTGATCGGTTCCGAAAAATTGATTCCTACTTTGTAAGCTTTATAGATGTCGTAATCCCCAAAATTCAACAAGTGCCCATTGCTACTAAAGTACAGCACATTGTGTTCGGGGTGATAAAAAGGGCTTACTTCATTCTGACGCGTGTTTACAATGGGGCCTAAATTCTGGGGTTGAACCCATTTGTTTTGCGAATTTTTATAAGTGTAATATAAATCGGCCAAGCCGAATCCACCCTGACGGTCAGATGAAAAATAGAGCGTGTCTTCAGTAGGTGAAAGCGTAGGGTGCGAGTCCCAGCCTTTGGAGTTGATCAATTCTCCCATATTTTTGGGTTCTGTCCAAATAGTATCGCCCTGAAAAACGGAGGTGTACAAATCACAATTCCCAAAACTATCGGGGGCATCGCAGCGTGAGAAGAAAATGGTATTTCCATCCTTGGTCATTGCAGCCGAACCTTCGTTGTATTTGCTATTGATTGCTTCAAAAGGTTTGGCTTCGCCCCAGCCATTTTCGGTACTTTGGGCTATAAAAATATCTTCATTACTAATTACTTTAATGCCTTCATTATGGGCATTTCTTTTGGAAGTGAACAGTAAAATTTCATCGCCTTTGGCTACGCTAGGTGCATAATCTTCCATTAAAGAGTTGATTTTATTTCCCATGGAGGTCAGTACGCCACGTGGCGGAATAAGTGTATCTACCTGCCTGCGGTACTCCACCAACTCATAATAATACTCCAACGGAACATAGTATTCCATCTTATTGAGGTTGATGGAATCATACCGCGCTAGTACGTCTTCAATCGGAAGCCCCCTTCGATGATGTTTTAGTACAAGGCTGTACAGTGGTCTCGCTTGGTCTACCGTACCAAATACCTCCGTCAGTTTGGCTAGTCTCCACAAATAATAGGTTTGATAAGCAAAGTTTTGAATTCCGAAATTGGAGACATACTCTTTTAATTCAGGATACAGCTCCTTCCAGTTCTTTTCCTTATCGAGTTTATCTATTCTTTTAAGCTGTTTATCGTTGGTGTAAAGCCCAACCTTGTTTATATTTCTAAAGATGATGTCCGTAATTTCAACAGATACCGAATCGGAATTCAATTCTACGAGCTCGGCTTTCTTATTGTCTTTCTTTTTTTTGAAAAACTGTCCATGTACTGTAGAGTTACAGTATAACAGTACGACCGCAATGAGTAGTATCGGTCTCATTCTTTTCAAGTGTTTTAGTCTCTTTTTAGTAAAAGATACATCAAATTACGTGTTTTTCAGTGCAATTAAAAAACCGTTCATGACACATTGCCGTTTGGCACACGGCTTGCAATTTAGGTCGTCCAAATTTATTTAAGCACAAACGTGTCAATCTGGCACTTTATATATGAAAATTAATAACCAAATGTTCGGATCCATGATAGCCAGCGATATCGATGACGATGAAGCAGGTGATCTTATTCAGGTAATTGGGGGCGAAGATGACGAAGAGTTAAACGAAGCCAACCAACCAGATGAATTGCCGATTTTGGCGGTACGCAATACAGTATTATTTCCAGGAGTACTCATTCCTATTACTGTTGGTCGCCAAAAGTCGATTAAGGTGGTGAAGAATGCATACAAAGGAAACCGTCTTGTGGGGGTTCTTACCCAAGAAAACCCAAAAATAGACGACCCTACCCAAAAGGATCTTTTCAGAATAGGAACAGCCGCCAAGATTGTAAAAATGTTGGTGTTGCCTGATGGAAATACCACCATCATTATTCAAGGTAAAAGCAGGTTTGAGGTAGAAGAATATACTACTGAAGCACCTTATATGAAGGCCAAGGTGAAGTATTTACCGGAAAACTTCCCGAAAAGACTGAGTAAAGAAGTAAAGGCTATTTTACAGTCGGTTAGAGATGCGGCAAATAAAATTATGTCGCTTAATCCTGAAATTCCGAAGGAAGCACAGGTGGCCTTGGACAATATAGATAAGACCAGTTTCTTGATTCATTTCCTTTGCAGTAACATCAATACGGAGGCCAAGGAAAAGCAAAAGCTTTTAGAAATCAATGATGGTATTGAGCGTGCAACGGCTTTGCTTCAGTACATGCTGAAAGAGGTGCAATTGCTTGAACTTAAGCATGAAATTCATAGCAGAGTTCATTCAGACATAGATCAGCAACAACGCGATTATTTCTTGCGTCAGCAAATGAAAGTGTTGCAAGATGAACTGGGAGAAGATGGCCCAGAGCGTGAAGTGGAAGCCCTCAGAAAGAAAGGGGAAAGTAAAAACTGGCCAGAAAAAGTCGGTACGCACTTCAATAAAGAGTTGGACAAAATTCTTCGGATGAACCCAATGGCAGCGGAATACCCAATTTCCATGAATTATGCCGAATTGATGACCGATTTGCCTTGGGGAGAATACTCTGAGGATAACTTAGACCTAAAGCGAGCTAAGAAAATTTTGGACAAAGATCACTTTGGTTTAGAGAAAGTAAAGGATAGAATTCTCGAATACTTGGCCGTACTTAAGTTGAAAAACGATTTGAAGGGGCCAATTCTTTGCCTTTACGGCCCTCCAGGTGTAGGTAAAACCTCTTTGGGAAGAAGTATAGCCAAGGCCTTGAACCGTCAGTATGTCAGAATGTCTTTAGGCGGAATTCATGATGAAGCTGAAATTCGTGGGCACCGTAAAACTTATGTGGGCGCCATGCCGGGCAAGGTGATCCAAAACATAAAAAAATCGAAAACTTCGAACCCAGTATTTGTACTGGACGAAATAGATAAGGTAAACTCAAACTTCCGTGGCGATCCATCTTCAGCTTTGTTAGAGGTGCTCGACCCTGAGCAAAATGCAGAGTTTACCGACAACTACTTAGAGGTGGAGTACGACCTTTCTAAGGTATTGTTTGTAGCCACGGCCAACTCATTGGACACCATTCAGCCTGCCTTGCGCGACAGAATGGAGATCATTGAGGTGTCGGGTTATACGGTTGAAGAAAAAATGGAGATCGCTAAAAGACACCTTGTTCCGAAGCAAAAAGAGGAACATGGCTTGAAGTCTACGGATTTAGTTTTCGATAAAAAGTCGCTTCAGAAAATAATCGATGAATATACCCGTGAATCTGGTGTTCGAAACTTGGAAAGAAAGATTGGTTCTGTGGTTAGAAGTGCCGCTAAATCAATTGCTTTAGAAGAAGAATATCCTAAAAAAGTGACCGCTGAATACATTGAAAAAGTACTTGGCGGCCCTGTCTTCGACAAGGAAACTTACGATAACAACGATTTAGCTGGTGTAGTTACAGGCTTGGCTTGGACCTCCGTTGGTGGTGAAATTCTTTTCATCGAAACTAATTTGAGTCGAGGTAAAGGCAAATTGACACTTTCGGGTCAGTTGGGTGATGTAATGAAAGAATCAGCCGTAGCTGCGCTTTCTTACTTGAAGTCTGAAGCACATAAATACGATATCGACTACCGCGTTTTCGATAAATACGATTTGCATATACATGTGCCTGCGGGTGCAGTACCAAAAGATGGCCCTTCTGCGGGTATCACCATGCTTACTGCCATTACTTCGGTATTTACGCAGCGCAAGGTGAAGAACAAACTGGCGATGACAGGCGAAATCACATTGCGTGGTAGAGTGTTGCCGGTGGGCGGAATCAAGGAAAAAATTCTTGCTGCGCGAAGAGCTGGTATCAAAGAATTGATTTTGAGCAAAAAGAATGAGAAAGACATTCTTGATATTGACGAACGATATACCAAAGGCCTCAGCATACATTATGTTGAAACAGCCGAGGAGGTGTTAGAATTGGCATTAATGAAGCAAAAAGTAGCCAATGCTATTGATCTAGTAGTAGAAGACTAAAATTCAAACTATTTTAAGGGGAAGAACTTCGGTTCTCCCCAATTAATCCCGAGGTATTGAAGCAAATTGTCCGTAGTGTTTTGGTTGCTGGGCTTTTCATTCCCCAACTATTGACTGCCCAATTGGGTGGGCAAAGGGCATTTGAATTTCTAAACCTCCCGAATAGTGCTCGCCAAGCGGCTTTAGGTGGTGTAAATCTTACCTCTGGCTGGAGTGACCCTGGCATGTTGGCTTCCAACCCCGCATTACTGAATGGCGATTGGCATAACGAACTGGTGATTGACAGGCTGGGCTATTTTGCCGATATCGCTCAAACTTCCGTTTCTTATGCCCGAAACATTGAAAAAGCTGGGCTTTGGGCAGCCAACCTAACTTATCTGAACTACGGCACCATTGAAGGCTATGATGAAAACGGTTTTCTCAATGGCGATTTCAAAGCATCCGAATTCGTTTTTGGCTTAAGTCATTCCATGGCCTTTGGCCCTTTTCAAGCAGGTTCTACCTTAAAAATTGCCGCTTCCGATTTAGGTTCGTATAAAGCTTCTGCATTACTCTTCGATTTTGGAGGCACCTTTAAACATCCAGAAAAAGACTTAACCGTAGGTTTAGCGGTTAAAAATTTAGGCGTGTTATTAAGCGACTATACGGAAGACAATCAAAGCGAATTGCCTTTAGATGTTCAGTTAGGGGTGACCTACAAACCTGAGTTTATGCCCTTCCGGTTTTCGCTTACAGCCAGAAATTTAAATCGTTCCGATGTCGTTTTTTTCGACCCAAAAGCCAATACACTCGTTGGTGCTACAGAAAAGGAACCGGGCTTTAGTGAAGAGGTGTTTAGAAGATTGGTCTTTGGTACTGAATTACTCTTGAGTGACAATTTTCAATTGCGCTTTGGATATAACCATTTGTTAAGAAAAGAGCTTAAACAAGAAGCCGCATCGGGAGGCGCTGGCTTTTCATTTGGGCTGATGTTTAAAGTAAAAAGATTTGAATTTTCTTATGCCAGAGCACTTTATCACTCGGCAGGAGGAAGCAACACCATACAATTGACCACCAATTTGAGTGGGATAGTAAAGAAAAAAAACTAAGATGTTAGACGCGAAATATTTAACCCCAAGGCAAATTGTTGCCGAATTAGATAAGTACATTATTGGCCAAGCGGACGCTAAGAAAAACGTGGCCATTGCCCTTCGAAATCGTTGGAGAAGAATGCACGTGAAGCCAGAGATGCAGCGCGAAATTGCTCCAAACAATATTCTTATGATTGGGGCTACGGGTGTGGGTAAAACAGAAATTGCCCGAAGATTGGCCAAAATTGCGGACGCTCCTTTCACTAAAGTGGAAGCTTCTAAATTCACCGAAGTAGGTTACGTTGGGCGGGATGTAGAAAGCATGGTGCGCGACTTGGTTGAGCAGTCGGTCAACTTGGTGCGCCAATCCAAAAAAGAAGAAGTAAAAGGCAGGGCTGAACAGGCGGTTGAAGATGTAATTCTTGACGCATTGATTCCCCCAATCAAAAATACACGCCCTTCGGCTACTGTGGTTGAAAACGGAGAAGAGCCCGAAAAAATGTCGGATGCAGAACTGAATGAAAGAACCCGCGAGCGTTTCCGTGAGAAAATTCGCTCTGGCGAAATTGACGACCGTAAAATCGAAATCAGTATTACCACTTCTGGCGGTGGCATGGGCATGGTAGGTGGCGGCATGGACGAAGTTTCCATGATGAATCTTCAGGACATGTTGAGTAATGTGATGCCCAAGAAATCGAAAAAGCGCAAGGTGACCATTGGCGAAGCAAAAAAACTGCTTTTAGATGAAGAAAGTGCCAAGCTTATCGATATGGATGAAGTAAAAGAAGAGGCTATTCGCAAAGCGGAAAATACGGGCATCATCTTTATTGATGAAATTGATAAAGTAGCAGGCAGTTCTAAAAAAGGCGGTGGCGGACCCGATGTAAGTCGCGAAGGTGTACAGCGCGACCTTTTACCCATTGTGGAAGGGAGTTCTGTAAATACCAAGCACGGTATTATCAATACAGACCATATTCTGTTTATTGCTGCGGGGGCTTTCCATGTGGCTAAACCTTCGGATTTGATTCCTGAGTTGCAAGGTCGTTTCCCTATCCGTGTGGAATTGAACAGCCTTACGCGAGACGATTTCTACCGAATTTTGAAAGAGCCAAAAAATGCCCTTACAAAGCAATATGAGGCATTGATGAACTCTGAAGATGTGTCTTTAGAATATACCGATGAGGCCTTAATGGAATTGGCGGACATTGCTTTCAAAGTAAACGAAGAAGTCGAAAATATTGGTGCTAGACGTTTGTACACGGTAATGAGCAAACTGCTCAACGATATCCTTTTCGATATTCCTGAGAAAATCCCGAACAATGCTAAGGTGGTCGTAACCAAAGAATTGGTGCAAGAAAGACTCGCTGGTTTGGTACAAAGCAAAGACTTGAGCGAGTTTATGTTATAATGCTTGAATATAAACTTTCCAAAAGTTATTGATTAGACAGTCTGCTAACGAATATTTTACTCATACTGAATGAGTAAAACTTTTGGAAAGTTCAGAGATCACTAATTTTGAATTACTAATTTCGCCCAAAATAGAAGCACATGAAACTCTGGCAAAAGGAAACCCGCGTATCTGAAATTGTAGAACGATTTACCGTTGGTCGCGACCTAGAGTTTGATATCCATCTAGCACCTTATGATGTGCTGGGTTCTTTGGCCCATACCGAAATGTTGGCCAGCATTGGCTTGCTAACAATGGAAGAAAAAGAGGCCATTCATGTGGAGCTTAAAAATATTTTCAAGTCCATTCAAACAGGTGAGTTTTCGATTGAAGAAGGCGTAGAAGACATTCATTCTCAAGTGGAATTTATCCTTACCGAACGACTGGGCGATGTAGGAAAGAAAATCCATAGTGGCCGTTCGCGCAACGACCAAGTTTTGGTAGACATGAAGCTTTTTATGCGTTCCGAAATCAAGGCTTTGGTGGAAGGCACAAATAAGCTTTTCGATCGCTTAATGAGTTTGAGCGACCAGCACAAAAACACTTTAATGCCGGGTTATACGCACATGCAAGTGGCCATGCCATCGTCTTTTGGGCTTTGGTTTGGGGCTTATGCCGAAAGTTTGGTGGACGACCTATACGCTCTGGAAGCGGCTTATAAAGTAGTAAACAAAAACCCGTTGGGTTCTGGTGCTGGCTTTGGCTCTTCTTTCCCTTTAAATAGAAAAATGACTACGGAGCTTTTGGGCTTCGAAGATTTGAATTATAATGTGGTGTATGCCATGATGGGCCGCGGCAAAGCCGAACGTTCATTGGCGACTGGAATGGCGGCTGTGGCGGCCACTTTGGGCAAATTTGCCATGGATGTATGCCTTTATATGGGCTCTGATTTCGGCTTTATCGGTTTCCCCGATGAACTGACCACGGGCTCTAGCATTATGCCGCATAAAAAGAACCCTGACGTTTTCGAACTGATGCGTGGCAAATGCAATAAACTACAGGCGGCACCTAATGATATTGCCATGATGACCACCAATTTACCAGTGGGTTATCACCGTGAAATGCAGTTAATTAAAGAAGTGGTTTTCCCTGCCATTCAAGATTTAAAAGATTGCCTTTTCATGGCTGATTTTATGTTGGAGAAAATCACGATTAACGATCAACTCATTCAGCAAGACAAATACAATTACCTGTTTACGGTAGAAGAAGTAAATCGCTTAGTGCTTTCTGGCGTTCCATTCAGAGATGCGTATAAGCAAGTCGGCATGGCCATTGAACGAGGCGAATTTAAGCCCGAACGCAGTGTAAACCATAGCCACGAAGGCAGCATTGGCCAATTGAATCATGCAGAAATTAAAGTCATGATGAGCAAAGCCACCGCCAACTTTAACTTTACTAAATGGGAAAAGGCTTTTGAGGAATTGGTTGAATAAGTTATACCCAATCGGAGCTCAATAACTAAAGAGTCAAGTAATTACTGATTCCGAGAAACTTGATCTGCTATTAAGTTTATAAAGGGAGTAAAACTATAGCTTGAATAAAGAAAAGGGCATAATATCCTCATCTTGGGAGTATAAATCAGTCCGACCGATGTACAAGCCGCCCTTTCCTGAGAATATCATAGAAGGCCTGTAAATAGATCCGTCAAATAATTTCTCTCCTATTTTTTTGAAGTCTTCTGTTAAGACTGATATCGAGAAATCAATTACTGTATTTCCAGAACGAAACTCTTCTAGCGTTGGTCTTATATAAGCCACGCGATAGTAATAACCTCTATAAGGGTCTGAAATGATTTTATTAAAGTCAGAATTAGTGAGACCATATTCTTTCTTCTCAGGATTAACCACGTTATGATTGATTCGAACTGCAGTTTTAATGTCGGAGTCAAGAGGTTCAATCTTATCTATAAAACTCGACATCTCGTAATGTGTAGACAGAAGTTCACCCCTGTCGTTTGTTTTTTGTATTTTAGGTTCCACGCTGAAGTTAGCGACCAAAGACTTTCCATCTAATCCTAAATCAAGACTGGGAATATATTTAAATACAGGTCCCCAATATGCCTGACTATATGTTTCAGGGTAATCAACAACATACGCTGTTTCGTCAGTCAAAAAATCGTAAGTCATCACGGCTTTTCGTGCTTTATAACTTTCCTCGTATTGATCAATACTACAACTTATATAAAGTTTATTCCCTAAAAGAACCATAGGAGAGGATAAAGAGGGCTCAGGATTGCCCATTACTCCATCTATTTTATAGTTAACTAGCGTAGACTTCTTTACAATCTTCCCTTCTGCATTGCTCAAATACATAACGCCATGCATCAGGTTAAAAATAAACATGCTATCAAGGCTAACGAGCTTGTGCGTAGCTAAATTAAGTGCCCCAACAGCATTAGGGCCTTGTTTATCTAGCAGTGTTTTACCCATTAAAGAACTGTTCATTAAATCGTATGTGTAGATAGCATTGTTCATTGGATTGATAAAAGAAAGTACATCAACTCCATCAATTACATCCACTGACATTGAATAATGCCAAAATCCTGTACTTGTATCTAAAGGGAGTTGCACAACTTTTTCATCTTCAAAATCAATGGTTTCATCAAAGCTTTTCCAGTTATCATTTGGCATACTTGACTCAGAGCTACCTGTTGTGCAAGACGACACAACAACGGCCATAACTACTATTAAAGATTTTACTTTCATTGTAAACATAAGGCTACCTTTATTTCAGTCAAGAATTTCATATTTCAAATATATTGATTCCTTGAGCCTTATTGAATTAAAAAAATGAGTCTACTCGCTCACCTCAAACAGATCTGTGCTGGGCCAGTTTTTGATTTGCTTAAAGGATTCGCGCATGGCCCAACGACTGGTGCTCCAAAAGCTACCTCTGCGTGGTGTGGTGTTGGAAATTACTACCCATGAAACGCCATTGAGGTCGCGGGTAAGTAAGGCTGAAGTGCCTGAAAGTGTGCCGGTTCGCCACCAATGCTCTCCACTTACACTGCGCCAGCCCAAAGGCTGATTTACGCCCCCAACTCCCTTGATCATTTTGTCCATGGTGTCTTTGCTCAAAATATCTTTGTAACGTTTAGAGTAACCGTCTACCATGACCAACAATCGCATCATGTCTACCGAATTGGCTACCCAACCGCCAGCAGGACCGAGCATTTCAACATCATCGGCACCATATGGTTTGTCTACCATTTTACCAGAACCGGTGTAGGCCAGCTGCTTGTTGTCGGGGCTGTAGTCGTAATATTTTACCTCGTTTTTAAGACGGTCGCTTTCAAAATTGCCAGCAATTTGCATGTGGGTAATGCCATTCGGCCTTAGGATGTTTTTCTGAACCCAGTCTTCGTATTTCTCGCCTGTTTTTTCCTCGATAATTCTACCAAGCAAGCAGTAACCAAAATTAGAGTAATTGTAATGTGTTCCTGGTGTATATGGTAGATGGCGCGTAATAACGAAATGAATTACTTCATCAAAGTCTATTGGGTAAGCTGCTTTGTCCATTTTATGGATTTTAGCAGGAATAAACATAGGATCGCCATAAGTAATTAGGCTCCAGCCAGCGGTATGATTAAGCAGGTGTTTTACCTTTATTTTATAGAAGTTTCGGTTGGTAATGCCTTTGTATTTAGAACCTTTCAGAATTCCGTTATCTCCAAAAACATAATCGTCTAAGCCAATTTTTTTATCGTCTACCATTTTTAGAATTGCAATGGCAGTAACTAGTTTAGAAATACTTCCTATTCTGAAAAGGTGATAAGGTTCAACAGTGACTTTATTCTCTTTATCTGCATAGCCAAAGCCTTTGGCGTATACCAGCTTTTCGTTTTTTACTACCGCAACTGTTGCACCTTCAAGCTTTAAACTGGTAACAAGCCGCTGCGCCATTTTATCGATGGGTTCCAAAGCTGGATTGTTAGAGTCTTTATTGGTGAGAGTACGTTTTGCGGGTTTATTTTCGGTAGGTGTTTCTAGCTTTGCGGGGGATAATGACAGCAGGGATACGAAAATACCCATGGTAAGAATAACCAGAATTACTTTGCCTTTATGCTGCATATATTAAGAAACGACCCTTTTCGAAAAGCAATTATAAGAAAACTAGAGTTAAACGTAAAGGCCAATGGACAGTCTCTTGCGGTTAGTCCTAAATGAACCCCTTTTTTGCTCTGATAATCACATTCTTCAGACGAAATAAGAGGTAAGAGGTTTAAAAAAATGCCGAACTACTTTTTAGACGCATCATTGAGGCTCCATTGGTAATCCATAAAATCAATATCAGCATTGTCGTTGATTTTCACTACTGAATACTTATTAAGGAACTGAATTAAGGTTTGGTCTTTCTTAAAATCTCCACCAAACCAGCTAAAAATCTTTGACAGTTCTACTTTGTTTTTGGTGATTTTGTTTCGCTGTGAATCGTTAATAAAAGCCCTGGTTTGTTCCTCCAATTGCATCTCGATTTTTTCGGCTTTAAAAGCTTCGGGTCTTAATACTGGGCAAGAAAATGAAGCGCAGTTAATCGCAAAATGAATTCTGGGTTCTTCGAATTCTACCCTAAGAATTTTATGTTCAACCCGATCTAAGTTGAAGTCTTCCTCCCCAATTTTAAAAAAATCTTTCGTCCATACGGTGTGGATGGTTGGAATACTTAAAGTTGGATTTAAGTCTTTAATGTTTTTTAAAGGGTAATTATCGATAATGAGCTTTACAGTAAAGGCATTGTAAGTATTGATCCAATAGGCTAGTTTCTCATTCTTGCTCCAATTGTTTGATGGAGCATTGTTGGTTAACAAATCAAGATACTTCTCAAACTTATCTTGCTCAGAAATAATCCCTTTGTAATCGATAAAGCCCTCTTCGTTTACATATTTTTTAAGGAGTTCATCCCAAATTTTATGACTTGGGGCAGGGCCATTCTCAACAGCAATTAAGCTATTATTGGGCCACGAAATGAGCGCCAGCAAGAAAAAGAGTACTGAAATATTAATTAAGCTTTTCATCATCAAATTTCTAACCCAACAGTACAAGGCAATTTCCTGTTCAATTTAAAACATGAAGATTGTCGGCCAGATGCCTTTTGTAATAGAGAAAGTAGACGGTTAAAGTAGATCTTGAAACCAGTATGTTACCTTTTCATTGGTTTGAGCCGACAAAGTGTATTCTTTTGGTACAACCTCGCCCTTTTCGAACACCACTGGATGGCTAAAGATTGGCCCATCAAAAACAAAACTGTGGAACTCTCCATTTTCCCCGCAGGGGTCAACATTGCTCGGAAGTTCTTTGAGCAAGTCATGGTTTATGATTTGGCCTGCAAACGATTTATCTAGCTTGCTGCCGTCTACCGAAACGAGCATGGTTTTAAAACCTAAGTCGATGAACTCTCTTACTAAGTCAGCCGTATTTCTTTTCCACAGCGGAAAATGTCCCTTCAGCCCAACTTCAGCCAATCTCTTTTCTCTATATTCTTTTAAGTCTTCCAGAAAAATATCACCGAAGATGGAGTGCGTTATGCCTTGGGCTTTAAAGTCTTCCATTTTTTCAGACATTAACCGATCGTATTCGGGCATTGTAACTTCGCCAGGAATCGACATAATTGACAAAGGAAGGCCAATGGCATCTACTTGCCTTTGTAGCAAGTTTTTATGCACTCCGTGCATGGAAATTCTTTCCAGTTCAGCATTAACGCTGGTCATTAAGGTCAGGATTTCAAACTCTTTTTGTTGAAGAATGTAATGCAAAGCCAAGGCACTGTCTTTGCCACCGCTCCAATTAAAAATTGCTTTTTTCATTTTATTCATCTCCGTTTTGCCTTCTTAATATCTAAAAATGAATAGCCTTTATTCGACTGAATTTCAAAGCTATCAATCAATAATGGTTTTTTGTGCGCTGGCCCATCTATTACTAATGTGTGGTATTCACCATTTTCACCACAAACATCAATGTCTAAATCCTGAAAAACTTGGACAAGCTCTTCATTAATCACTTTCCCTAAAATATATGAAGCAAACTCTGTTCTGCATGAAACCACAAGCGCTTTAACCCCCAGCTTCAACATTTCAAAAACCAAGGCTTCTCTGTCTTCTTGCCAAAGCGGTAAAAGGGCTTTTAGCGTTGCTGCTTCAGATACTTTTTCTTCCCAGTCTCTGTGCGATTGAATGTCGATATCGCCAAATACGGTATGATTGAATTGGTATGCTGTTTTAAGCCATTTTAGCTTTTCTATATAGTTAGTTTCATAATCTTCCCAAGTGCTTTCGATAAAAGCAATGGGCAAACCAATGCATTCAGCTTGGGCTTCTAGTACCTCGCGCGGAATACCATGAGACCTAGACTTATCGCCATATTCATTCATTACATTGAAAAGTACCATCGGTTTTGCATTCCTTTGGAGCGCCCTATAAAAAGCCAAATAGCTGTCCTTTCCCCCGCTCCAAGAGCAAAGAAAAGAACAGCTATGAGTTGGTTTGGTGTTTTTCAAATCCTTAGAAAGTACCTGTTACACCAATTGTAAAGTTTGCCGGGCGCGTGGTAAAACCATAAACGCCTACAAAATCTTCATCCAATAAGTTATTTACTGTTCCAGAAAGGGTGAGTGTACCATCAAACAGTTTATGTGAAATAGATAAGTCTACCATATTGTAGGCTTCAAGCTTTACCAAATAAGGATCAGAGAAAATAGCAGCTTCGCGTTCGCCAAAACGAGTATAGTTTACTCCAACACTTGTATTTGATGTAATGGCATAACGTGTATTGAAACCTAATTTTAAATCGGGAATTCTATAGAACTGCGCAGGGTTTCCAAATTGGTAAGAAGCTACATTTCCGCTCAAAGAAAGCGGCTCAATAATTTGCCACTGGAAATCAATTTCGAAACCTTCGATTTCTCTAGTTCCTGTTACGTTATCGTAACCTCCGCCAACATAATTTCCTGCATTGTCGAATCGAGATACAAAATCGATTGCGTTTTCTTCTTTACGCGTAAAGTATTCTGCATTTACAGTAAAATTTCTGCCAAGGTAAAGCGACAGACCAAATTCAGTCGACTGAGTTTCTTGTGGTTCCAACGCAGTATTTCCGTAGAGTGGAGCAAACAATTGGTATAAACTAGGTGAAATGAATGCTGTAGAGTATGAACCAAAAGCCTTTAACTTACTTTCACCGCCAAGGTTGAATAAGTAAGAAGGGTTTAGGCTATAAACGAAATTTGAACCGTATTCGCTGTTGATATTGAGCCTAGCCCCTGCGTTTAAGGTGAGCGCTTCGGTGGCATCTACAGCCAAATTGAAGTAGGGGTCAATATTGGTTGCATCTGGTTCGTTATCGCCAGCTACAAACTTATATCCCTGATAATGAACCCCAACTATGGTTTTTACTCGATTGCTAAATCTGTACTCATTAGTCAAATCGGCTTGTGTATTTTCGCCTTCGCTTGTTGAAGGGTAAGCCGAAACGAAATCTCTTTTGATTTGGTTATGGTTGAACTTCAACTGTAAGTTTCCTTTGTTGTATTTAAATTTTGGGTTTAGGCCAAAGCTCGTCTGTTTCAAAGTGAATTCGTTATCTGCATCTACAAAAGCGCCATCATCATAATCTGATCTCAGTTTCTCGAATGAGAAGTTTGCGCCTAAATTAAAAGCCTCCGAAAAGTCGTATGCAAATTTTGTTCTTCCTGAATAACGATAAAAACCATCGTCACCAAAATCGGTAGCGGGGTCGTTGTCTTGCGCTGCTGAAATTCCTTCGCTTATGGCGAAAGCTCCAGCTACTAAATAGCTGAGTTTTCCTGCTTTGCCTTGCACATCGGCATTGGTATTGGAAGTACTAAACGAGCCTATTGACTGTGATAAAGTTACTTTTGGTGTTTCAGAGGCTGAAGCTTTTAGTTTAATATTGATTACACCAGCTACCGCTCCTGTTCCGTACAAAGTACTGGCGGCACCTTTTAGTACTTCGATGTATTCAACTGCCTGTGCATTGAGTAACCTCAAATCATAATCCATTGCAATGCCAGACGGATCGTTGATAGGAAGTCCATCAATTAATATCAAAGTATGGGCGTTTCTTCCTCCTCGAATATTATAATCTAGGTTCGTTCCTGGTGTGCCAAAAGCACCGTCAATATTAATTCCTGGAAGTTGATTCAAAAGATCGGCAACCGTTCTTCCAGGTGAGTTTCTAATTTCATCGGCAGTAATTTTATAAATTACTTTGCCTGATTTTTCAATGGGGGTTTCAAACTTGTTGCCTGTAACTACAACTTTTCCCAAGTCTCTTACCTGCCCTTCCTCTTGAGCAAATAGATTAAATGAAGCCGTCAAAATTGCCAATGAAGCAATGCTTAATTTTCTAAAAATGGTTCTCATTGATTGTTTAATTGAATTAATAATTCTTGAATAGTTTTATAGGTAGTGTCGTTGTAATTCAGGTGCCAAAGTGGTGCTTTTAGGCTGCCTGAAATTTTAATTTTTATATCAGAAGTGTCAGGAGTTACTTCGTAACCCGCCCTTTCCAAAGCGCTTCTCGTCCAGCGCTTCAAGATCACATCACCTTCAAGCCTAACCTTTGTTTTGCTTTGGGTCGAAGTCCTTTTAAATGTTCCTTGCTCGTAATCGAATTGAAGTTGATCTCTTTGGAAAGCTTCCTCTAGCAGTCCGTTCAATACCAAATCTTCAGGTAGGCCTGAGTCAATAGATTGATTCTGGTTGATAAGCCATAAATGATCGGCATTGGCCAAAGCCATATCTAATTCATGAGTAGTAAGTAGAATAGCTTTATCTCCTTTAACAGCCAGTTCACGTAGCAAATGAAAAATTTCCATCCTGTTTGGAAGGTCTAAATGCGCGGTGGGTTCATCTAAAAAAATGACCTCCGTGTTTTGTGCAAGCGTTCGGGCAATCATTACCTTCTGTCTTTCACCATCGCTCAGTTCCCCAATATGCTTATTGGCAAACTCGAGTATTCCAGTGGCCTCCATGGCTATAAAAATGATGTCTTTATCTTCTTGACTCAATGTTCCAAGCCAACTGGTATAAGGAAAACGACCTAGAGAAACCAAAGCATAAACCGTTAGGTTTCCGGGTGCAATTCTATCGGTAAGTACCAAGCTCAGTTGCTTTGAAAGGGATTTCGCATCAATGGATCGGATGGGTTTCCCTTGCATGAAGACTTCACCCTTCAATGGTTTCTGAATTCCTCCAATGGTTCGCATCAAAGTAGATTTACCAGTGCCATTAGTGCCAAGCAAGCAGGTAAGTTTTCCCTTTTCCAGACTGAGGTTAAGGTTGGTCAAAACAGGTTTTTCCCCCTTTTTATCTTTGTAACCTACTGTAAGGTTTGTAGTGCTGAGTATTATTCTTGTCTCTTTCATCATTCTACTTTTAAAAAGAAGTCTTTAGGTTCTTGCGTTTAATAATGATCCAGATGACAATAGGCGAACCGATGAGTGCCGTAATGGCATTGACAGGCAACACTGTTTGACTGCCCGGTACTTGCGAAATAATGTCGCAAACCAACATCAGAATTCCACCTACCAGTGCACAAGTAGGCACTAAAGTGCGGTGGTCGGAAGTATTTAAAAAGCTGCGCGAAAGGTGTGGCACTGCAATACCCACAAAGCCAATTGGGCCACAGAAGCCCGTGATGGCGCCTGCCAAAATACTGGTAGTGGCGATAATGGCTACTCTTGCCCATTTTACATTGAGACCCATGCTTTGGGCGTAATCTTCACCCAATAGCAGCGCATTTAATGTTTTTGAAAGGAAGAAAGTGAGGATAACACCTGTGACTACAATGATGGCTAAAGCGCCAAGCTGTTCATTAGTTACTCCTCCCAAGCTGCCAAAAGTCCATAAAATGTATTCTTGAATTTGTTCTGGATTACTGAAGAACTGCCAAATGCTCACCACGGCAATGGTAATATTTGCCACCATCAATCCTACAATAAGCATGACTACATTGTCTCTGATTTTGAAAGAAATGCCCAGAATAAGCATAAGCACCAGTGCAGCACCTAAAGTTGAGGCTATGATAATCAACCAGCTTCCGTCTACCCCCAATTCGCGAATAGAAAAAGTAGTAGTTACTGTACCTGCGGCTAACATTACGGCAGCAACGCCTAAACTGGCCCCAGCAGTAATTCCCAATACTGAAGGCCCCGCTAGCGGATTTCTGAAAAGTGTTTGCATTTGAAGACCACCCAATGAAAGTGCTGCTCCTGCTAAAATAGCGGTAACCGCTCTCGGCAGTCTGATTTTCAGAATAATTCCTTGCCAACCACTATTGTCGATTTGTTGCCCCAAAAGTGTTTTGATCACATCGCTCACAGGAATTCGTACCGAACCCAAACCGATGTCGAGTAAGAAAAGAACGATAAGCATTAACCCTAATAGGATCAACGACTTCGCTCTAAGGCGTTTTCCTTGAGTGATTGCATTCATAGTAAAGGGAATTAATAGCTTACTTTAGCTGATTGTAGTACACCAATTGGTGATCGGGGAGAAGCTCGGGGTGGAAAATTTTCACCACGTCCTTCAGAACAATGTGCGGTTCTATTACACCAGTTTCGTAATAGTCGTTGCCACCGCCTTCGGTATTTCGACCAAAAACATTGTAAATACCGCCATTTTTATAGGATTTGAAATCCATATATCGCGGGTCTCTGTCTCTAATGTTCTGTAAAGTACTAGCTCCACCTGGAGCAATCCAGAAATCGGCATTCAGGCCTATTTCATATACGGTTTCAAAGCTTAACTTAATACTACCAGTAGAATTATCGTTTTTCCATGGGTAGTCTGCTTTGGCTACTTTCAGTACGTTGTAAGCAAAGCTTTTTCCGCCCGATACATGCCACGCATCACCTTGGGCAATGCCAGTAATGGTCAGTGGTGCGTCTGTTACTTTTTCGGCAATCAAATCTAAAACGCTCTGAAACTCGGCTTCAATGGCATCGAACTTTTCGTTAACTAGCTTTTCCTTATTTAATAGAACGGCCAATAATTTCACCCATTCGGCACGTCCTAATAGATCAACCTCTTGCCAGTCGGCATTCAACACTACGGGAATATTTAAGCGCCCGAGTTGCTGGAAAGACTCGTTCTGGGAGTTAGGATAGCCTACGCCTAAAACTACATCTGGATGAAGTTCAATAATGGTTTCTACATTTAGTGTTCCTGAAGGTTCAACCTCAATGATTTCTCCTGAATCTACCATGCTGACTACCTTAGGGCTGCTCACATATTGCTTTCTTTCAATTCCTTTAAGTTCATCAAGTGCGTCCAGCAAATCGAACATTCCCAAATGCGTGGTAGATAATGAAATTGCTTTTTCGACAGGAATAGAAATAACAGGTAAATCAACGCCTTTAGGGGCCGGGGTTCCTTTTTGAACCAACAAAAAACTCATGGTATCTGCTACTTCATTGTAGTGCCTAAAAAGGTGGAGTATTTTGTAGTTGTTATGGTATTCAACATCAAAACCAATGGCGTGATCAATCGAGACCTTTTCTGGGAAATAGTCTTTTTTCGGATCGAAATCTGGAAAATCAGATTGATTTTTGGAGTTGGATTGGCAGGCTGAAAAGCCAACCATTAATAAACACAGCAGGGTATATGCCGCCCAGCGGTGCGCATTGCGTTTTTCAATTTTCTTCATGCTATTGCCCTTCCTCAGAGGGTGGTTTAGTTGAACTTTGCAATGGCAGGTCTTCTGACTTTCCTAGTGTGTTGCGCCTTCCCATTTCAAATTCTGAAACAGTGGCAAAGTGCAACACACTTTTTTGTAGGATTACAGCAGCTGGGACTGTCCGGGATTTACACCCGATTCCCTTTTAATTCCGAAAACCGAAGCTTTCAGGAAACCCTTGCGGTAGCACAAATGTAGAGAATTAAATTTTGAATGGACGAATGAAGATGAAAATATTGATTTCTAGCCTAACACAACAAAAAAGCCCTCTCAATTATTGAGAAGGCTTTCAAAGTCTTAATTTTCAAAGAACTACTTAATATCAAGCAATTCTATTTCGAATATTAAAGCAGCATTTGGAGGGATTGCACCGCTAATACCTCTTTCGCCATATGCTAAGTTAGATGGGATATACAATTCCATTTTACCACCTAGTTTCATCAATTGAAGACCTTCGATCCACCCTTGGATGAACTGGCCTACGGGGTAGGTAAGTGGTTCACCACCCACTGAGCTATCGAATACATTACCATCCAAAAGTTTACCTGTATAGTGAATAGTTACCGTATCTTCTGCTTTAGGAGACGCACCCGTTCCTTCTTGAATAACTTTGTACTGTAGGCCACTAGCCGTGGTTTGTACACCAGGTTTTGTTGCATTTTCGGCTAAAAAAGCTTCACTTTCATTTTTCATTCCTTCCATTGCTCTCTGTTGGTCTGCAATAAGAATTTCTTGGCATTGCTCTAAAGAAAGTTGCGCAGTATCTGCCAAGGCTTCTTTAACTGCTGCTGCAACCATGTCAGCATCTAGGGTTTTGTTTTGTTGCTTTAGCATTTCTGCAATTTGAACACCGTAAGCATAGCTAAGACTATCTTGCTGGGTTTTCATTTGGGCAATCGGCATAGTACCATTGTCACTGCTACATCCAATGGCAGTGGCCAAAAGAATTACCACACCAATAGAAAGTATGTTTTTCATAATCGTTTAGTTTTTAAAGTCAGGCGCAAAGGTAAAAATTAAATACACCTTTAATAATCAAGCTATAAACTCGTTTAGAAATTGGCTTAAGGATAATTTGAAAAGGTTATTTATTATAGAACATCCAGCTACTTTTAAAATCTTTCTTTAACCGCTGATTGGTTAATATAGCTCGTACCATTTCAACAGGCATACTGTTTTCTTTTAAAACGGCATCGTGAAACTCTTTAATGGTCATTTTACCGCTATCTACTAACTCTTTTTTAAGCTCATAAAACTGGAGGCCACCTGTCATATACGCCAATTGATAAAGTGGACCGTAATTACCTTCAAAAGAACGCCTCACTTCTCCTTCTGCATTGGCGCGTTCATGTCCCACCCTATCTACTAAAAAGTCGATACACTGCTGGGGTGTCCATTCACCTAAGTGATAGTTAAGTGAAAAGATAATACGGGCGGAACGGTGCATTCTCCAGAAAAGCATGCCTATACGGTCTTCTGGCGACTGAGGGAAGTCCATATCCCAAAGTAAAAGCTCCCAATAAAGTGCCCAACCTTCCGTCCAAAAAGGAGTGCCATATGAACGGTATTCCTTGTTTCGGTTATTCATAAATCCTTGAAGATGATGGCCAGCGATTAGTTCATGGTGAACGGTGGCTCGAGAGAAATGAGGGTTGTTGCCTCGCATGCTCATCAGTTTATCTTCGTGATTCATTTCATCCGTTGGATAAGAAATCTGAAGTGTTTCTCCACCCAAAAAGAAAGGGCTGATTAACTGTCTTGCTGGCGATATCATGCTCATTCTCCAGGTTTCTTCTGCAATTGGTGGAATGGTGAGTAGGTTGTTCTTCTTCAGAAAATCTACTGACTCATTGTACAGTTTCAGCATGGCTTCTGGTTGGTGCCCCTCAGGTACGAATGACATTTTCACCTTTTCTTGGGCGGCTCTCCAGTCATTGCCAAAGCCCATTTCTCTTGAAGCCTTTAGTAATTCGGCATCTGCCCAAGCAAACTCTTTATTGGCGATTTCTACCAATTGTTCAGGTGAATAAGGTATCATCTCATACTTTAACTGCCGAATCAATTCCTCTCTTCCAATAGGGTTACCTATAATTCCACTGCCGTCATCTTTAGGCAAAGTAGATTTATCAACTTGGGCACTGAGTACTTTTGAGTAGTCATCTAGGGCCTTATCTAATACTTCATATGGTTTTGTAACCCACCAAGTAAATTGCGGATCGTAGCCTTTGTAAAAATCATAAACACTATTGAGTGCGCGTTTTTGGCCTCGTATTGTTCGTTCTGCTCTACGGGTTAGTTCTCTAGAAAAAGTTGGATTCTCTTTTTTTAATTCGTCAGTAGCCACTTTTAGCTTTTTAGCGATGTCGTTCAAGTCAGCAGCTACTTTTTCGCTATCCAGGTGCAATCCTCTTCTCCGTTTCTTTTCTAGTTCATAGAGATATTCAGCAGGGTTAATCCATTTTTTTAGCTGGGTTACTTCTTTTTCTTCTTCTGATAAATCAAATAAGTTTTCTTCTATATATCGCTTTTGAAGTAGATAGTCCACTTGACCACCAGTTGACAGTTTATTGAAATTGAATTTCTCAAGCTTCGAGAGCTGATCTTTAAAAAAATTTTCGAAACGTAACCTTCTTTCTGGGGAGTTTTCAATAGAGTAGAAGCGAGATAGGCTTCCGTAATCTGCTCTTAGGTTTACCGAAAAATCGTATAATTCGGTAACTCCTGATTGATTGTCGGGCTGTTGAGCAATAGTTAAGTGCCCAGAAGTTAAAAATAGAGAAGCGATAAAAAATAACTTTGATAGCTTTTTCATTTGTAGAACGAGTTTAATCAAAAAGTAAAAATAGAAGAGAAAACCGAAGTTCATCTATGAAGTTGCTGTGATTGTCAGTTGGCCTGATGAATGGTTTCTTTCTAGCTATTTTAGATTGTTTTCAGGCTTCTTGGCTAGGGTTATTAATTCTTCGCTTTGTAAGACCTCAAAGAAATCTTGGTAAAATATTGTATCATACTTAGAGGTGTACTTCAAGTTGAATCTAAAAAATGGTGCATTAATTAGAAAATTGTCTGCACTTTTTCCTTTGTCAGCTATTTCTAAATATTTTAATAGGCCTTCAATATCCTGACCTTCAAGAGTTATCTGCTCCCTGTTTATATTCGTTTTGCTTGGTATTCCATCATAATAAGGAACTTGCTCATAACTGAGTATACCATGTTTAGTTTCTTTAACTATCTTTTTGCCAAAAGGAAATTGAAGAGCAAAAAACAAAGTGCTCAACAGCACAAAATTCCAGCTCATATGAAAATAAATGGCATTTCGTAGTTTAAAGTTTAAGCAAATCCAGTTGCAGATTAGGCCTGAACCTAATTGAATAAAGGTTAAGAAAGTGTCAGTATTCAGTCCAAACTCTCCCTCACTTAAATGTACTAAAGCAAATAATACTGAATTAAGAATAATATATGTAGGTAAGTATTTTGGTTGACTTAAGCGGCCTGTTCTGGCTAAAAGAATGACCATAATCAAGGCTATGCCTAAGGTGAAATTGAGCCACTGGGAATACTGACTAATCGTTACCAGAATGATGGCAATAAGACTAACAATTTTGATTGTGTTATTTGTAGAGTGCTGTCCTCTAAAAGTTACTTCCTCCAGAATTGGTGCAAAAAGGACCGCTATAAAAAAGAAGAGCTCAAAGCTAAATCCGCCAAAATTTTCAGGAGTAATGTTTTCTGAAGAGGTAATAAGAATTATTAGGCCTAAGGCTAATGATATGACGCCTGTTTTTAGTATCCAATTGAAATTCCGCTGAGAAAATATTTGCTTTATCAATATTGTAGAATTAATCTACCAAAGTAAATGAAAAATATTATAAACTCTAGTTTACAATAAGGTAATAAAAAAGGCTTACTGTTCTCTAGTAAACCTTTCAATAGCTTCAACAATTTTTAGTCAGATACTACTTCATTTCATTTTCTGAAACGAACTTAAATTTCTGTCCTCCAATAGAAGCTTCATACATTAATCCGCCTTTGGCTTGGGTAAAAACCGCTACACCATCGGTATAACTTGCGTCTGCCGATATACCAGATTTTAATGCAACTGCGGAAACTTGAGCTGCAAACTGGTATTTATTATTGATAAAACGGTTGAAGCTGTCCGCATCTTCGAAAAAAATGATTTCACTGTATTCTTGACCCCCAAACTGGAAGCCAACAGTGATTTGGGTCATGTTGGATCCGCCAATCATTTCACCTTGTTTAAAAACTACACCTTTTCCTGCTGCGCCACCAATACCGATACCGCCTTTTCCAATAGACGGAAAAACTGCATAACCAAATGAGTTTTCAAAGAAGGTTTCTAGGCTATTGTCTGCTTTTTTGAACTCAGTTATGGTCTTGTTAGCCTTTTTTATGTCGTATTTTTCTTTGTTTTGGGCATTCACTTGCATCGAAAAACATAGGCCTATTGTTATAAATGTCACTATTAAACTTTTGATTCTCATAATACTATTTGTTTTATCGATCCCTACTAATCAACCGTTCTTCCAAAGTTCTATAAATTGTTATTTTCTGAAGTACAAGTCTTGACCTTCTTCAGGTTGAATTTCCAGTACATTTGCGAGTACTAATTTTATCAATGTCCGTGAAGCAATAAATTTGGATAGATTGGCTGCTTGAGCGTAATTTTTGAGCGTAATGTTTTGGTTAGACTCTAAAAGCTCCATTAATTTTCTTTCCTTCTCTCCAAATGTAAATTGAGTATCCTTTTCTTTTATGCGTCTTCTTAAAATTTCACGCATTTCTTTGCTTGCCTGTAAACTTTGTTCACCAGCCCTAACGTAAGCTTTCCCTGTTTTGGTATTTAAATTTTCTTTAAGGTGTAAAGGTAATTTCTTGCCTCGTTCAATTTCAAAAACTGCTATTCCTTTTTTCTCATTTAGTTTAATAATTTGTAAAGCATATTCTAGTTTGGGCCAAATGAGGTTTCGAATTGCTTGTTCTAATACATATACTTCTCCTTCAATATCGCGAGTTCCTGATACAGTGCCGTCATCATCTACACCTAATAGAAGAACTCCTCCTTGGGTGTTAGCAAATGCGACTAACTCTTTGGCTATTTTATCAGGAAAGTTGGCCTTTTTCTTAAATTCAAGGTGAACGCCTTCGCCCTTTTTGGCAAGCTCACTTATCCTTCGGATGCTCCAATTTACCATACTTATTAAATAATACAGTTTTTTCTCTGACCGTGTTTTATATGCTGAGAGAAAAAGAAACCTTACTTTATAACTAACTGTTCAAATTGATGAGCCAAATTTATAATAGCAATACTCAATTCAGGTTTCTTCCTTATTTGATTCAACAGAAGCGGATAGAGGTTTTTAGTTGGTTCAATAATATAAAAAGGAGTTGAGAGGCAATGTTTTTCTATGGAGCTCTAGAACACTTTGCTTGATTAAGCTCAATTTAGTTTTAGTTGGAGCAAGGCTTTTAAAAACAAAAAGCGTCTCAAAATTATTGAGACGCTTTAAAGTGTGTGTATATGTGTGTATATGGAATTCTAAAATTATCCTAGTAAGAAAGCGTACCCTTTTTTACCTTTTTTACCTTTAGTAAGAACGATACACTGGATAACATCACCTTCTTTAAGGTTATCTATTGGTTTATCGTTAAAGAAGTCAAATGCCTCTCCGTTTGAGTTCATCACAACACCAAACTGAACTTGGCGTTTATCAACGAATGAGCCATCTGGAGCATCCCAGTCTGTTCCAAGCTCTGGGTCTGGTCTCTTCGTAGCTTCTACTACTACAACCGTCTCTGGATCAATTTCACCAAAACTTTTAAATCCGAATTTTTCTTTCAGTATTTCAAGGCTCTGTTCTTTATAAGATTCACCTTTAACGCTTAAGTCAACAAGGTTAGATAGAGCTTCATCTGTTGATCCATTTTTCAAAAGTGTTAAAGCCAAATACCATTGTGCTTGATCTGTATATTTTGAATAATTATTCAATACAACATTTAGATCGTTAATAGCAGCATCTAAATTTCCTGTTTCAATATGAGAGATGCCTAAATAAAAATAATTGTCAGCATTTTTCTCAGTTTCAACTAATTGAGTAAGACCTCTTTCGGCTTCTTCATAACTACCTAAATCATAAGCATAGTAAGCCCTATTTTTTAAGTCTGTAAGGTCGACAGCTGAACCTCTTTCAATACCTGAAGCTACGTTAGTATATGCTTCATAGTATTCACCGAAGATTTTAGAGCCATCAACTTCTGATGTACCGCTAAAGAGACCGAAGTAACTTAGTGATACTATCAAAAGCAAAGTTGCTGCAATTGAAATGTACTTCTTCATAGTAGTGTGGGTTTTAGTTATTTGTAGTGATTGAATTGAGGCTTCTTGGTTTTTTAAAGATTGAAGTACTTTTGATTTTACTTCTTCTCTTGTAATATTCTTTATGAGTTTTACTTCTTGAAATTCCAATTGGAATTCAGGATCACTTTTTAACCTATCATCAAAATCCAGCATCTCGTTGGTGTCGAGGTTGCCATTCAAATAAGCGTCAATTAAATCTAAATTCTCCTTCATTGGAATTTACTCTATTAGTTTCTTTATTCTTTGAATACACTTGTATTTCAAATTTCTAACTGTATTTCCACTACTATATCCCATAATTTCAGCAATCTCATCAGCTGAAAGTTTGTTAAAATAGAACAGTTCTAAAATTCGCTTACAAGGATCTCCCATTGAGCGTATGACTTCACTAATCTTGTCGTATTTTTCAATTTTTTCAATTTCAAATTCGTCTTCATCAAGTATTAGATCATCATCATTAAATTTCCCTTGAAAAGTGATTTTGGTCTTTTTCCTTAAATCACCAAGTAATTTATTTTTTCCAATGGAATAAAGGTATGTTTTGATCCCAGCAGCATTCATTTCCTCAAAACTACCATCTACAACGTTCTCGTAGAAAGATAATATAGCATACTGATAGATATCAACAGCTTGTTCCTCTGAACAGTTATGAGTGTTTGTGATGTACGTGATAAAGCTTTGCCTATATTCAGAGTAAATCTGTTCTAGTGCTTGCTGGTCACCACGCTTTAGCCTCACGATAAGACTGCTTTCGCTCATGCCTTCTCTTATTAATGATTTAGAACTCCAAATGTCACCCTTGTAAAGTGATTTTTTTTTAATTTTTTTTAAAACCCCAATTTTTTGACTGAATTTAGGTAAATAACCGATCTTAGAGGTTCTGTATTCTGACCCTAAGAACTATAACTTTTTTCGATTTTAAAGTGATTTTTTTTGAAAATTTGAAATTAGTAGTTTTTGAAGGGTGACATTTGCCTTGTTAAATCATTAAAGTTAAAAGAGACACATTGCAATTGAAAGGGACATCATACTATTTGATTGATGATAAGATTCATCTCATGGAGGACAGTTTTTCCAATGAGCCTTCATTTATTGTTAATCAATCGGATCAAAAATTACTTGATGGAATCAATATCTTAGTTGTTGATGACAATCCTATAAATCTAACCGTGGCAGACAAAACTCTTGCCAAGTTTGGAGGTACTTCTTTCAAGTGTCTTAGTGCTGAGGATTCTGTTCTGGCTTTCAAATCAAAGCCTATCCATTTAATTTTAATGGATTTACATATGCCTGGCATTAATGGATTTGAGGCCACCAAACTAATTAGAGAAACAGAAGAGTTTAAAAACAATCCAATTCCGATACTTGCATACACCACCTATAGCTACAATGATGTTAAAGCTGAAATTGAAGCTTGCGGAATGAGTGGGTATATCGGAAAGCCATTTACGCATATTCAGGTAATTGACACCATACTAGAGGCTGTTGGTGTTCAGAAATAACATTCTTTCCTCTTTCTTTTTTTATATTGACTCACAAGGGTACCTTGGTTGGTAATTAGAACTTGTTACCCTATTTTTGGCGAAAACTACACCATAGCCATGCAAAGAGACCAACTCATTTTCGATCTTATTAAAAAAGAACGTCACAGACAAACCGAAGGGCTTGAATTAATTGCCTCAGAAAACTATGTATCTGATCAAGTTATGGAAGCCATGGGGTCAGTGCTTACTAATAAATATGCCGAGGGACTACCTGGTAAGAGATATTATGGTGGCTGTGAAGTTGTAGATGAAGTTGAGTCGCTAGCGATTTCTAGAATCAAGGAATTATTTGGAGCAGAATGGGCGAATGTGCAACCACACTCAGGAGCCCAAGCCAATGCGGCTGTAATGTTAGCATGTTTAAAAGCAGGAGATAGAATCCTTGGTTTTGATTTGTCTCATGGTGGTCACCTCACTCATGGTTCACCTGTAAATTTTTCAGGAAAATTATATCAGCCATCTTTTTATGGAGTTGAACAGGAAACTGGTTTAATTGATTGGGATAAAGTTGAAACCACTGCAATTGAACAAAAACCGCAAATGATTATTTGTGGTGCTTCTGCATACAGTAGAGACTGGGATTACAAACGTCTTCGTGAAATTGCTGATAAAGTTGGAGCTCTTCTTTTGGCAGATATTTCACATCCATCAGGCTTAATTGCTAGAGGAATTTTAAACGATCCATTAGAGCATTGTCATATCGTAACCACCACCACACACAAAACTCTTAGAGGACCAAGAGGCGGTTTGATTATGATGGGTAAGGATTTTGAAAACCCTTGGGGTTTGACAACTCCTAAAGGAGAGCCTAGAATGATGTCTCAATTACTGGATTCAGGAGTTTTCCCAGGTACTCAAGGTGGCCCATTAGAGCATGTAATTGCAGCCAAAGCCGTTTCTTTCGGTGAAGCATTGAGCGACCAATACATGGATTATATTCTTCAAGTGAAGAAAAATGCTCATGTAATGGCAAAAGCCTTTGTTGATTCTGGGTATAAGATTATTTCTGGTGGTACTGATAACCACATGATGTTGATTGACCTAAGAAGCAAAGGGCTTACTGGAAAAATAGCCGAGGCTACTCTTGGCAAAGCAGACATCACGATAAACAAAAACATGGTTCCATTCGATGACAAATCGCCATTTGTGACATCGGGAATGAGAATTGGTACGGCTGCAATTACCTCTCGAGGTTTAATTGAGTCGGATATGGAACGAATTGTTAAGATGATTGATCATGCGCTTTTGAACCATGATAATGATTCGAAATTGAGTGCAATTCGCTCCGAGGTAAATTCATGGATGCGAGATTTCCCACTTTTTCAGGCTTAATTAATTGGCACTAGATCAGTTAGATGATAAAACAGAGATGGGCTTTTTAGACCATCTCGAAGAGTTAAGGTGGCACTTGGTGCGATCGGTGATTGCTGTTTTTGTTTTCGCGCTCTTGGCTTATATTTCAACTGACTTTGTTTGGGGTACTGTTATTTTGGGCCCTACTCAACCTGACTTTTGGACTTATCGGAAATTGTGCGAGTTGGGAGAAATGATTGGCTCTCCTCAGCTTTGTATTGACTCCATTCCAATTTCTTTTCAGAATAGAGAAATGGCTGGGCAGTTCATGATGGACATCATGTCATCGGCCGTAATAGGTTTGATATTGGGTTTTCCCTATGTGTTTTGGGAGCTTTGGAGGTTCATTAAGCCTGGCTTGAAAAGTAATGAAAAGAACGCTTCAAGAGGTGCTGTTGCTGTAGTGTCTTTTCTTTTTATTCTGGGTGTATCGTTTGGGTATTTCATCATAACTCCTTTATCGATTAACTTCCTAGCCAATTACCGATTGTCAGAGTTAATCGAGAACAATATCGATATAAAGTCGATTGTAAGCATGTTAACAATGCTTACCTTGGCTTGTGGGCTTATGTTTCAACTACCTGTAGTATCTCACTTTCTGTCTAAAGCAGGATTGGTTACTCCAGCACTAATGAAGAGGTATAGAAAACACGCTTTGGTGGTTATTCTTATACTTTCTGCGGTGCTTACTCCGCCCGATGTCATGAGTCAAATTTTAATTGCACTGCCAATTACCTTGCTTTACGAGGTGAGTATTATAGTATCGAGAAGAGTAGAAAAGAAAAGTCAGAAAAATCAATAGAATGAAAAACATAGGAATAGGTGGAGACCACGCAGGGTTTGAATACAAAAATGAAATTATAACTTACTTGGAAGGTTTAGGCTTTAAGGTTACTGATTTTGGACCTAACTCAACAGATTCGGTAGATTACCCTGACTACATTCATCCAATGGCTTCTAAAGTTGAAGCTGGTGAACTAGACTTAGGTATTGCCATTTGCGGAAGTGGAAATGGAGTATGCATGACAGCCAACAAGCACCAAGGAATCAGAGCTGCTTTAACGTGGAATTCGGAACTGGCCGCGTTAGCTCGCCAACACAATAATGCAAATGTGATTTGTATTCCTGCTCGATTTGTAGATTTAGATTTAGCTAAAGAAATGGTAAAGGTGTTTCTCGAAACCGATTTCGAAGGTGGTCGTCACCAAAAAAGGGTTGACAAAATCAATTGCTAGCTAACTTCTCAAGGTCAAAGAGTAAACAAAAAAGTTATTGATGAAGTAGCCAAAAATAGAAACACGAGGTCTGCTACCCATCGTTTTGCTCTGGTTAACAAAAATTGACTTGAAAAGAAAGTTAATGGAATTGCTAGTGTTTGAACCGTTAAAAGGGTCATTTGATTGTCTAACCTGAGAATGACCAATGCAAAAATTAGCATCCACAACATCATTCTTTGAATTAAGATTTGATGATTAGTAAGGCCAGCGCCTTGAAAGCTTTGGGCACCAGATAAAACAGTTAAAAATAAGGGCAAGCCAAAAATTAATAAGATATTATTCAGTACTGTTCCATCTACTACGTTTATTCTGAACAAGCCCGAAAAGTAATTTCCAATAAAGGCAGCGCCTTGTTGAAAGCACAAATAATAAATCCAGAAGATTAGAAAACTGAAAATGAAGCCATAAGTCATTAAGAAATATCTTCTAACCAAGGTGCCCGAATAAACTACATAAATAAGGATCGTAAAAATCAGGAAGATAGAATAAGGAGCATAGCACAATGCGCCTAAGCCCAGTAAAAAACCTGTGGTTAAAATATTCTCTTCAGAGCCTCTAAACTTTAAGTGAATAAGAATTTTATCAGTAGCCAATAGTAAAAACGTATTGGCCATTAAGGCTGGGCTCAAGTATAGAAACTCTTTAGATGAGCTTAAAATTATAGCGTAAAGTATACCAGGTAAATAAGTATTATCTTCAAAAGCTGCATTCCGTTGTAGTGTAGTATTAAATATAACTGCTTGTATGAATACGAGTATGGCGGATACTATTACCGATGCAACTACTGAACTATTGAATAAAAGGACCAGCAATCCAGAGAAAAAAGTGTATAAAGGCCCAGCCGAAATGGAATTGGATATTACTGTGCCGGGATTTTCGTTAAAGGCAGTGCCTAGTAAGTAAGAACTATTCAAAATAGTCGACTCTTCTAAGCCTATAATAAGTAAAATAACTCTTGTTATGATCAAGAAGGCAGCTATAAACAATAGCAGGTACGGATCGTTTTTTCTGAAGAATTGAAGCAATTTGGTCGTAGTTACTATGAGTTGGTAAAATAAGCCAAAAAAAGCACAGGAAGGAAAATAGATAAATTAATAAGATATTTGCAGCATGACCCAAAGTAAAAGACAGCTTAAGTTTTCTAAACTCGTTCAAAAAGAGATAAGCGAAATATTTCAGAAAGAATATTCAGCTAAATTTATTGGCTCATTGGTTACGGTTTCAGATGTAAGCATGAGCCCAGACCTTGGTTTGGCAAGAATTTACCTCAGTATTTTTCCTGTTAAATCTGCTGAAAAAATTATGGAAGAAATAGAAGCTGCTAAAAGCAAAATTAGAGGCAGCTTAGGAAAACGTATCGGAAAAGAAGTAAGAATCATTCCTCATATTGCTTTCCATGTCGACAGTACTGCGGAAGAGGCTGAGAAAATGGATCAAATTATCAACAAACTGAATATTCCTCCTGCTAACAATAACGATACTGAAGAATAAATTTTGAATCTCTCCAGTTTCATAGCAAAGCGTTATTTCGCTTCAAAGAAAAAAAAGAACTTTATACAGGTACTTTCGTGGATTTCTGTAATTGGAGTTGCGATAGGTACAGCCGCACTTATTGTTGTGCTCTCCGTTTTTAATGGTCTTCAGGATTTTGTTCGGTCCGTTTATAATTCCTTTGATGCACCTCTAACCATTCAGGCCTCGGTAGGTAAATCCTTTGAGATGACTCCTGAGTTACGCGCTAAAGTAGAATCCATAGAAGGAGTAAACATAGTTACCGAAGTAATTGAAGATAATGCGCTAATTCTTTTTCAAGACCAACAAGTTGTGGCTAAAATCAAAGGTGTAGATAGCAACTATACCTCTGTAAATCGGTTAGATACTTTCTTGGTTAGAGGGAAAATGAAACTGAAGGAAGGTGATATCAACTATGCAATTTTAGGAACAGGCGTAGCCTACAATTTGAGCCTGCGAATTGATGTGAATTCCTATGGAATGCAAATTGTCTATCCTAAAAAGCTCAGACCAGGAATGCCTGTTACCAATAATTCAATTACCCGAAAAAGCATAGTGCCTGCTGCTATCTTTAACATTGAACCTGTTTATAACGAAAGCTATGTGTTTGTTCCGTTGAGTTTTGCTCAAGACTTAATGGATTATGAGAACAAACGGACTTCCATAGAACTATACCTCGATGAAGGAGTAAGCATAAATAAAATTAAAGAAGAAGTTTCAAATAGACTCGGTAATGAATTTGAAGTATTGGATAGTGATGAACTTCACTCTAGTTTGCTAAAAGCCATAAAAATTGAAAAGCTTTTTGCCTACATCACACTATCATTTATAATGGCCATTGCTTCGTTCAATATCTTTTTTACCCTTTCAATGTTGGCCATAGAAAAAAAGAGAGACATTTCTGTGCTTTACTCCTTTGGAGCTACGTCTCAGTTTATTCGACAAATTTTCCTGAAACAAGGCAGTATCATTTCACTTGTAGGATCTGTAATAGGCTTACTTGCAGGCTTAGCGCTTTGCCTTTTACAGCAGAAGTTCGGCCTAGTCAGTATGGGAATGCAAAGTGCTGTTATGAATGCCTATCCCGTTAAATTAGAGGTAACCGATTTTATAATGGTGGGTGTTAGCATTTTTCTTATTACCATTTTAATATCCTATCGTCCTGCAATTATTGCCTCTCGAGTTGAAACCGTTAAAAATTTGAATTGATTTTCAGTTAATTAAATTTTTTGATTGGTTTTTTGTTCGTTTTCGGCCATTCCTTCTCAAATTAATAATTAATTTGCGGGTCGCATTTTTTTGAAATGAAGGTATCTACAGGCAAACCATTCCAGTTAATCTATTCGCTCTTTCAGCATGAATACTTAGGCTATCTATTCGAGTCCTTTGTGGTTCAGTTGGACGATAAAGGGCGCTTGACTCTACAGCATCAAAACATTTCTTCTAAAAACGCAAAAGAATTTGGGAAGGGAATGGACGAAAGGGACTATGAGCTAATTAAGCTTATGGATCAAATGCAGCAAGAAGCCATTACGCTTAAGTTTTATAAGAAAAAAATCAAACCCGCTGAATTCTTCTTTAAAGTATATGATAAAGAAAAGGGCGATGTAGAATTACAAAAAACCATTGACCATTACTTAGAAGTAAGGCGTTCTAGAGTTCTAGATCTTATGGAAGGTAAAATGATTTTTGAAATGGGCCGTGATGGCGAACCTGCCTGGAGGCAAATTCACTGGATGGAACAAAAGGCCAGTGTACTTTTTCATTTTAGAAGAAATGAAGAAAACACCCATTATTTCCCTACCATCAAACACAATGGAGAAAAGTTAGAATGGCAATACAATGGCTCATTCCTTATTTGTAACCAACCAGCTTGGTTGGTGGTAAACGATCAACTTTTTCGTTTTGAAAAGGGAGTTGATGGGCCAAAGTTAAAGCCCTTTCTGAACAAGAAATTTGTTGTGATCCCGAGAAAGGTAGAGGCCACTTATTACGAAAAGTTTGTAAGCAATTTGGTGGCTTCATTTGATGTATATGCCAAGGGTTTTGAAATCAATACAGAGAGGCATGAACTGATTCCAGAAATTACCTTCTCTGAATTATCGACTGTACAAACTGGCACGCCAGACTTATTTGGGTTGGCTGGAAGTAATGGAAAATCCGACCCTGAACCAGCCAAATTGCTATTCAAAATTGGGTTTAAATACGGGCCGTATACGTTTCCTTACGATGTAAATGCCACTTCATCTGTAAAGTTAGAGCGTAAAGGAGAAGAATACATTTTCCATAAAATAAAGCGAAATGTAGAGGCCGAATTAGACATTATTAAAAAACTGGGAGAGAAGGGGCTGGTGTTAAAAAATGGACGCCAAACTTTAACTCGTGGGGCTGGCTTTGCTTGGCTCACAGAGAAAAAGGAGTTCATTGAGAAGGAGGGAATAGTTGTTCGCCAGAGCGAAAAGGATAGCAAGCGCTATTTCGTTGGTGAAGCCCATATCGATATTAAAGTAAATGAGAATATTGATTGGTTCGATATTCATGCCATTATAAAATTTGGCGACTACGAAATTCCATTTGAACAATTACGAAAGCTTATTTCGGGTAAAAAGAGGGAAATTATCCTTCCAAATGGTGAAATCGCTGTAATTCCTGATGCTTGGTTTGTTAACTACGCTGAGCTTTTCGCTTTTATGGACCATGAAGGTTCGCCAAAACTTAAAAAGCATCACCTATCGCTTATTCAAGATTTACAGAATGGACAACTGGCGCAAGTCAGTATGGACAGGAAATTAAGGCAGCTTGAAAATTTTGAAGAAATTGAGGATTATGAAATTCCTTCTTCATTTAAAGGGCAGCTAAGGCCCTACCAAAAAGCAGGGTATAATTGGATGCGTTTTCTTTCTAGCTACAACTTTGGTGGCTGTTTGGCAGACGACATGGGTTTGGGTAAAACCGTACAAACCTTGGCCATGCTTCAATCGGAAAAAGACAAAGGAAAGAAGAATGCCTCGTTGTTAATTATGCCTACTTCCCTAATTTATAATTGGGAAATTGAAGCTTCAAAATTTACTCCAGATTTGAAGGTACTGGTATATACGGGTTCTGGAAGAAATAAAGATGTAGCGAGCTTTGAAGGCTATGATTTGGTTCTGACCTCTTACGGAATTACCAGAATAGACATCGATATTCTCAAGGGTTATTATTTCAATTATGTGATTCTTGATGAATCTCAGGCCATCAAAAATCCTACTGCGAATATTGCCAAGGCTGTACGAAAGCTGAAATCTAAATACCGACTCATTCTCACCGGTACACCGCTTGAAAACAGCACTTTAGACTTATGGTCTCAAATGAGTTTTGTAAACCCAGGGCTATTGGGTACCGAAAGTTATTTTAGAGATGAGTTTCAGCTGCCGATTGAAAAGAAGCAAGACCAAGAAAAGGCCAAAAGGCTAAATGTGATTATTAAACCATTCATTTTGAGGAGGCAAAAATCGCAGGTAGCTAAAGATTTACCAGAAAAGGTGGAAAATGTGAAATACAGCACAATGACCGCTCAGCAAGAGGAAAAATATGAAGAGGTAAAATCATATTACCGAAACAAAATTCTGGACAACATAGAAAAAACAGGAGTTAAAAAATCGCAACTTCTGCTATTGCAAGGCCTTACGCAGCTCAGGCAAATTGCCAACCATCCAAAAATGACCGACCCAGAATATACAGGCGATTCTGGCAAATTGGAGGACGTGACTTACATGATAGAATCGGCTTTAAGCGAAGGCCATAAAATTCTTATTTTTAGTCAGTTTGTGAAACATCTATCTATAGTTAGAGAGTACTTTGAACAGAACGACTTGAAGTATGCCTATCTAGACGGAAGCACCAAAAATAGGCAAGAACAAGTAGATCTTTTTCAGAAAGACGAAAGCATCAGGCTTTTTCTTATTTCATTAAAGGCAGGTGGTTTGGGTTTAAATTTAACGCGTGCCGATTACGTGTTCTTACTCGACCCTTGGTGGAATCCGGCCATTGAAGCTCAGGCCGTAGATAGGGCCCACAGAATAGGACAGAAGAACACCGTCTTCACTTATAAATTTATTACCCGAAATACGGTGGAGGAAAAAATCTTAGCGCTCCAACAAAATAAAATCAAACTGGCTTCAGACTTAATTACTACAGAAGAAAGCTTTATCAAAAAACTAGAGGCGAGCGACATAGAGAGCCTACTCAGTTAATCTGATTTAAAAGTCAAATATTGAAACCATAGTGCGGAGATAAGGCTATTCGATTGGACTAAGCTATATTAAATATTACTATAAATTGAATTTTAGTTTTTTTAACTAAAAAGTTAATTCAAGACGCATCTTTTTTTCCGCAAACTCAGTTACTTTAAGAATTGACATTCATTTTAGAATACTTTCTTCATAGTTAGTAAAAAAAAGATGTTGATAATTCGATTGAAAAGCGGGCGCATAAGGTGTCCGCTATTTTTTTATACTCCCTTTCCATTTAACTTGCCCAAGGTATGGCGAAGATCAAATCTGTTTACGTTTGTCAAAATTGTGGAGTCCAATCTGCCAAGTGGGTTGGTAAATGCAATTCGTGTAACGAATGGAATACTTATGTTGAAGAACAAGTAGGAGGTTCAGAAAAAGAACTCACCAATTGGAGAGAAAATGATTCAAGAACCACACTTTCAAAACCAATTCGGCTAAACGAAATAGAAAGCAATACCGAAAAGCGTATAGTTACTTATGACAATGAGTTGAACCGCGTATTAGGCGGTGGAATTGTACATGGTTCATTGGTGCTTATTGGTGGCGAACCAGGTATTGGAAAATCTACTTTAATGCTTCAGCTGGCGCTTTCATCTAAGCGATTAAAAGTGTTGTATGTTTCGGGCGAAGAAAGCCAACAACAAATTAAAATGCGAGCACAGCGCATTGGTCAATCGTCAGAAAATTGTTTCATTCTTTCTGAAACTTCAACCCAACACATTTTCACTCAAATTAGAGAAATTCAACCCGATATTCTCGTTATCGATTCCATTCAAACACTTCATACCCCAAGAATAGAATCTGCAGCGGGGTCTGTGTCTCAAGTGCGCGAATGCACTGCTGAACTGCTCAAGTTTGCCAAAGAAAGCAATACGCCTGTTTTTCTTGTAGGTCATATTACAAAAGAAGGAAGTTTGGCGGGTCCCAAAGTATTAGAGCATATGGTAGATACTGTGCTTCAATTTGAAGGGGACAGACACTTGGCGTATAGAATTTTGAGAACAGTAAAGAATCGCTTTGGCTCAACTTCTGAATTGGGTATTTACGAAATGCAGTCTACTGGGCTTCGCGAAGTTTCAAATCCATCTGAAATTCTAATCAGTCAGCGTGAAGCTGACTCGCCCGGTGTAGCCATTGGCGCATCTATAGAAGGTAACCGACCGCTCTTAATAGAGATTCAGTCGCTAGTGAGCACTTCGTCTTACGGAACGCCTCAGAGAAGCTCTACGGGCTTTGATGCCAAACGACTTAACATGTTGTTAGCGGTGTTGGAAAAGCGTGGAGGTTTTAGACTGAGCAGCCAAGATGTATTTTTAAACGTGGCTGGCGGAATTAAAATTGAAGAACCCGCCATTGATCTTGCGGTTTGTGCCTCATTGGTAAGTGGCTTGCACGATGCGCCAATTTCTGATAAAACAGCTTTTGCTGCCGAGGTAGGTTTGGGTGGTGAAGTGAGGGCGGTTAATAGAATCGACAACCGAATTTCTGAAGCCGAAAAACTGGGCTTTACCCAAATCTTTATTTCTAAATACAATATGAAGGGCTTGGATCAAAAGAAATACAAGATCAAAATCAGGCCTTTTAGTAGGTTGACCGATGTTTTTGAAGAGTTGTTGGGTTAAATTTTAAAATGTGTAAACCATTTCAGATTTATCAATTTGCCAGGCCTCACTATTCAGAATCATCCAAACACGCATTAATCGTCCAGATTTACCGCCTTCCATATGAAAGAAATAAAAGAAGGCATGGTCATTCTGAATTGATGGTTTTGAAATTTCAATATAGCCAGTCTTAGTTGGAAACCAATTTTCATGAAAATTATACCAGAAATCACTTCTGTTCACTGTAGCGCCAAGGCTGTCTAGTTTATTCTTGTCAATAGTTTGGACATTAGGAATGTGATCAAACACAACTGACTGATTTATTACCTCTTTATTTTTAATTATGAAATGGCTTGTTAGTTCCTCTGTAGAATCTTTTGAAGAATAGTTTAATGAGAAATTACTAATAGAATTTACAATAAGGTAATCGCTTAGTTTACGAGGCTTTTGCGTTTCAATATCTACATATAACAAAGGCTCAATCCCTGATTTCAAAATCAATTGTTCTTCTTTAGATAAGCGAAATTCACTTGTAGACTGTTCGGTTTTAGTGTCGCAAGCTTGAAGCCACAGTATAATTCCTAGTAAAAATAATTTCCCCTTTTTCATTCCAGTTTTCTAAAATCAAAGCCAGCATTTCCTTGAAGACCACCCGTATGTACAGCCATAATTGTGGTTCCTCTTTCAAAAAAGTCATTCTTAATCATATCGAAAAGGCCATAGAACATTTTACCTGTATAAATGGGTTCTAGAGGAATACTGTGTGCCCGCTCAAATTCCCGAATAAAACGGATTAAATCAGGTTTTATCTTGGCATAGCCGCCAAAATGATAATCCGTTTGAATAGACCAGTTATTGAGCTTGTCAACCCCAATCTCTTGCAAAAGTACATTCACTTCAGTTTTCAGAAAATCGCCTTTAAGTGCCGAAAAGCCTATCAATTTTTTCGCTCCATTTAAGCCTGCAATCAAACCCGAAATGGTGCCTCCAGTGCCTACTGAACAAGTAATTACATCAAAATCCTGATCAATCTCGCTAATAATCTCTGTGCAGCCTTTTATGGCCAGCTGATTTGTTCCTCCTTCGGGCAAAATATAGCATTTACCAAATTGACTTTCGAGCTGCTCTAATACCTCAGGCTCACTTTTCTTTCGGTAAGTTTCCCTGTCCATATAATGCAAATGCATTCCTTGCGATTGTGCAAAAGCCAAGGTTGGGTTTAGCGTTTCGTGTGCTTCGCCACGAATAATACTTATGGTTTTAAAACCAAACGAAGCACCCGCACCAGCTACCGCATAAATATGATTAGAAAAAGCACCGCCAAATGTTAGTAGCGTATTATGCCCCTCCAGTCTCGCTTGCTCTAGGTTATATTTCAGTTTTCTAAACTTATTGCCCGAAACTACTGGATGGTTAAGATCATCGCGCTTCACAAAAAACTTGATTCCTTTTTCATCAAAAAGTGGGGCTTTGATTTCCTGAATAGGGGTTTTGGGCGATTGCATGAATGAAGATAGATGGCTTTTAAAAACTTACCGAATTATAAGGTGAATTTGACAAAACAGCAGCTACAAAAAAAAGATGCTGTCACTTTCGCAACAGCACCATCTTCAACCAAAAACATTAAAATCTAAATCTACTCTGTCTCTACTTTTAACCTAAGCATTTACCTAACACTCAAAGTTACCAACACGATTTTAACGTTGCCTTTTCTAGCCAATGGCTAGTAATTTCTTTCTTCGGTTTTATAACGGAAAGTCGTTGTGTTGTATTTCAAATTCTTCTGACTTTCTTTTAAACCGATGTTCATTTATTTAAACCATAAGTGCCTATAATCGTTCATTAATTAACTATTATTAACATATGGATCCCTTCAAAAATCTTCACCTCGACATTCCTCAAACCCAAAAGAAAAGAGTAGTAATTATTGGCGGTGGTTTTGCCGGTATTCAAATAGCAAAAGGGTTAAAAGGTCATGGTTTTCAGGTAGTTCTGTTAGATCGAAATAACTATCATACTTTTCAGCCACTACTATACCAAGTAGCCACCGCAGGCCTAGAACCAGACTCTATTGCTGGTGCGCTTCGCCAATTATTCAATAATTATCCTGACTTCTATTTTAGAATGGCCAAGGTGACTGAAATTCAACCAGAAGAACAAAAAATAAACACCCTAATAGGCGATTTATACTATGACTATTTAGTAATTGCCAACGGTTCTAAAACCAATTACTTTGGTAATCAGGAGATGTTCAATCTTACTTTTCCGCTCAAGCAGATTCCGCAAGCGCTTAATTTAAGAAGTCAAATGCTTCAGAATTTTGAGCAAACCGTACTCACTAGAGATCCACTTGAAAAGGATAAACTGACAAATTTCGTGGTAGTAGGTGGAGGGCCTACCGGTGTGGAAGTTTCTGGAGCGCTTGGAGAGTTGAAAAAACATGTGTTGCCGAAGGATTACCCAGACATAGACTTTAATATTATGAACCTGCATTTGGTAGATGCAGGCCCAAGACTTTTGGCTGGAATGTCGGAAAAGGCTAGTGCAAAAGCATTGAAATACTTGGATGCCTTTGATGTAAAAGTGAAGCTAAACACTTTTGTAAAAAATTATGATGGTGAGGAGGTGACACTTTCAGATGGCACAGTAATTCCTGCCAAAACTGTGGTTTGGGCCGCGGGTGTAAAAGGGAATATTATTGATGGCATACCAGAAAGTTCACTAGAACGTGGGCGTATTTTGGTAGATGATTTTAGTGCTGTGAAGGGCATAAGAAACATGTTTGCGCTGGGCGATATTGCTTTTATGAAAACCGACCGCTACCCTAATGGTCAGCCAATGCTGGCTCCGGTAGCCATTCAGCAAGGTAAGCTTTTGGCTCGCAACCTTATACGGCAATCAAAAAATGAGGCAATGAAGCCTTTTGATTATGTAGATAAAGGCTCTATGGCTACGGTAGGCCGAAACAAAGCGGTAGTAGATATGCCAAAATTCACCTTTGGTGGTTTTCCAGCTTGGTTGGTTTGGATGTTCGTTCACTTGCTCTCGATTATTGGTTTTAGAAATCGTCTTGTTGTTTTTAGTAACTGGGTGTGGAACTACTTTACTTACGACCGGGGAACGCGATTAATCATTCGAACTTTTGTTCGGAACAAAAACTATAAACAGGGAGAATCTTTGTGATTAGGTATTCTTTCTGCCTTTTATAAAATCGCGGTCAATGGAATGATTAAATATTCTTACTTTTTGGGGTGCGGAAGAAGAGGCTATATTGGACATTACAAATCGTTGGGTGGGCATTGCCCGCTATTATCAATTTGATTTTTATTTCGGCCCTTGGCGAAAGCCCAGAACAAATGCGTAGGCAGCAGTTTGAAGCCATTACTCAGAGCCTCATCCCATTTCTGGTTTCTCACTTTATTATTAGAAACGTAATAATTAAATACAACTGGCTTAAGGTAGACCTTGGTAAAATAATTTCTCGAATATTAGCGCTTATACTAGCTGTAGCTGTACTTTCGGGCCTGCTTAACCAACTTTCATACTTGGTGTTTAGAAGTGCAGAATTTAATAATGGAGACCTTTTTCTTCAGCTTACCTTCGATTTTCTCGTAACTGCTTTTCTCTATGTTATTTGGACAACCATTTATTTCCTTTATCATTACTTAGAAAGTAATAACCGTTCATTAAAGTATGAGGCGGCCATTAATGAAATGCAGCTGAATCAGCTTAAGTCACAGCTTAACCCACATTTTATTTTCAACGCATTAAACAGCGTAAGGGCTTTGGTTGATGAAGAACCTGCTAAGGCCAAAATTGCAATCACACAGCTGTCCAATATTCTGAGAACTTCGCTTATCATGGACAAGAAAAGAGTGATTAACTTTAATGATGAGCTGAATACTGTAAGGGCATACTTAGCGCTTGAGTCAATTCGTTTTGAAGAGCGACTTAAAATAAAATACAATATTGATCCACGTTCTAACCATTTTCAGATTCCACCAATGATGCTGCAAACTTTGGTTGAAAATGCAATAAAACATGGGGTTTCGAATTTAGTAGAAGGAGGAATTATTGAAATCAAGAGTATTGCAGAAGACTCCGTATTAAAATTGCGAATAAAAAATAGTGGTCAATATGTTCATGGTGTTAAAAAACCCGGGAAAAAGGGCGGATACGGCCTAAGTAACACCAAAGAAAGACTAAAACTGATCTATGGATCGGAAGCGACATTCAATATTTACAATGAAAATGATAAGTTTGTAATAACAGAAGTTAGAATTCCTCAGGGAATTTAACAGTTAGCCCATAAATTATGAAAGCACTTATAATAGATGACGAAAGATTAGCCCGAAAGGAGTTAACCAATTTGCTTCAGGAATACCCTGAAATCGACATTGTAGGAGAAGCGGTAAATGCTGAAGACGCTCAGGAAAAGATTAACTCGCTAAAGCCAGATTTGTTGTTTTTGGATATACAGATGCCAGAAAAAACAGGCTTTGAGCTGCTTGAATCTTTAGATAATGTTCCAGAAGTTATTTTTACAACTGCCTATGATGAGTACGCACTTAAAGCGTTCGACTTTAATGCACTTGATTATTTGTTGAAGCCAATTGAGCCAGACCGTTTAAAAGATGCTCTGAATAAGTTATTAAAGCGAGTTCAGCCAGAAGAGGTTAGAGGTGAATCAGAAGACAAAAAGCTAGGCCCGAACGACCGTGTTTTCGTAAAAGATGGTGATAAATGCTGGTTTGTAAAGCTAGAAAACATTCGTTTGTTCGAATCTGACGGAAACTATATCAAAATCTATTTCGATAATTTTAAACCAATGATTCACAAGTCATTGAACGCCTTAGACGAAAGGTTAGACGATAGGTCATTCTTCCGCGCTAGCAGAAAACATATCATTAATCTTACTTGGGTTGAAAGCATTGAGTCGTGGTTTAACGGTGGGTTAATGGTGGTTTTGCGTGGTGGCGACAAAGTTGAAGTAAGCAGAAGACAAGCTGCTCGCTTTAAAGAGATGATGAGCCTCTAAAAAATTGTTTCTTTGGCTGAAAACTATTATCATGATAATGCGTAGCATTGTGCCATATGAAAATAGTTTTCAGCTTTCTTTTTTTAATTCTTTCGTTTCAGGGGCTTAGGGCTCAGACCGAAACGGATACTACTACCCAAGTTAAACCTGCGGGTTTTCCTGTAATAGCAAAAGATACTCTCTTCTATCTTCAACAAGGCATTGGCCCTTTTTCTCCAGAAGAAAGAGTAAGGCAAATCAATAGAAAAATTGAAGATTTTCTTGCCAGCGAAACTCAGGTTGTTGACTCTCTAAAAATTTTAAAAAACAATACAACTCAAGACATTACGGTTGAAGGAACCATAATAATGTCTGTTACGGAAAAAGATGCAGTACAATTAGGCCTCAACCTTAACCGAACCACCAACTATTATTACGAACTTTTAAAGGAGGGACTTACAAAAGAGCGCTTCTTTAATTGGCAAGGCTTAATTATTAACATTTTAATTGCACTGTTAATCCTAGGTCTTTTTCTCTACGGCCTAAAATATTATAACAGGTTTTTTAGAGCAGTGTATCTTAAAATTCATGCCCAAGAGGGTAAAATGATAAAGAGCATTTCTATTAAGAATTACCAGCTTCTTAAATCAGAAGTACTCACTCGAGTTATTGTATATGCGGCCAAGGGCTTAAGGGTCTTAATTCTGGTAATAGTAGTTTATTTGCTGCTTCCTATTCTCTTTAGTCTTTTTCCTTGGACACAAGGCATTGCAGATACTTTGTTTCATCTAATCCTTACCCCCCTTAAGAAGTTGGGGATTGGGCTGTTAGATTACCTTCCAAATTTACTTACCATTATAGTTACAGTGTTTGTAACCCGCTATTTCTTAAGAATGATAAAATTCTTTAAGGTAGAAATCGAAGAAGGTAGACTTTTGGTGCCTGGCTTTTATCCTGATTGGGCAAGACCTACTTATAACATTGTTAAAGGTATTATTCTAGCCCTAGTACTGATTGGTATTTTCCCTCTTTTACCAATGGGAGGTTCTGATAGTTTTAAAGGTGTTTCTGCCTTTTTTGGTCTATTGGTGGCGCTAGGCGGTGCTTCTGCCATTGCCAATGTGATAGCCGGAATTGTGGTTACTTATATGAGGTCTTTTAAGATTGGAGACCGTGTAAAAATTGGAGATGTAGTAGGCGATGTAAAGGAGAAATCGCTTTTGAATACCAGAATTAAAACAATCAAAAACGAAATCATAACCATTCCTAATTCAAACTTGCTTACCAGCCATACAATAAACTATACTACCGCAAACGATGAAGAGGGACTTATTCTTCATACCACGGTAACTATAGGTTACGATGTGCCTTGGAGGCAAGTTCATGAGTTGCTAATTGAAGCCGGCCTTAAAACAGAGTTTGTTAAGAAGAAGCCACACCCTTATGTATACCAAACCAGCTTAGATGACTTTTACGTGAGTTATCAGTTGAATGTGAGAACCCGTGAGGTGCAAAAGATGTCTAAAATATATTCTGATTTGCACCAAAATATTCAAGACGGATTTAATGCCGCGGGTGTAGAAATTATGTCGCCACATTACAGAGCTCAGCGCGATGGAAACCAATCTACTATCCCTCAAGAAAACCTGCCAGCAGATTACGTAGCGCCTTGGTTTAGAATAAAGAAGGAATAAAGATTGATTCCCTTAACATGCAAAAGCCCTGAGTAATTGATTACTCGGGGCTTTTTATTCATTTGCTTCATTCATAGCCTTTATGCGAATCCTTGGTAGAGAAGTGACAATACAAAAAGAACAATGAATATGAAGAACAAAAACTTGGCAATGCTAGACGTTGCCGAAGCAATTCCTCTAAACCCGAATAAGGCAGCGATAATAGCTACCACAAAAAATACGATTGACCAGTATAACATGATTTTAGAATTTTAGTGAATACTTATTTTTTAATCTTAATGACTGTAAGACAATTAGGTATCCAAAACTAAAAAGTGCTTGTCAGATGCTTGAAAGGCTATTTTGTTTTTAAATAGGTGCTGTTTTGTAGAATATTATCTACAATGTTTTCCTTTCAATTGTGGCTAATTTCAACAAAGATATGGCACAAAAAAAGGATTCACTTTTTCAAATGAACCCCTCTTTCGTCAAAATCAACTCTACTTATTAATTGATAATGTATTTTATGCCTATGGCAGGATCTGGTGCGCCATAAAAATTTCCGTTAGTATCCACTTCCAAGAATGGTTTTAAACCGAGACTGAAAGCAAAGGGTATTTCTCTAGGTACGAATTCTAAGCCTATAATTCCATCGATACCAAAGCCAACAGTAGAATCATCGTATCTTCTGTCTCCTCTACCAAAGTTGGTACCTGGGTTTCCGTTATTAAAGAAAGCCACATGCCCCCCATAACCATAAAACCAGTTTAACTCGGGAGTTTCGAAGGCTGTAGTACGCTTTTCTAACAGACCTGTTACACTAAATCCGTTTCCCCAGAATCCCAATATTCCTTCAAAATGGCCTTTATTAAAGGTTAAACCGCTAGTTCCGCCAAAACGCAGACCTACTGCAGTATTGTAATCTTGTGCTTTTGCTTGATTCGAGGCCAAAAAAGTAATGGCAATCACGAATGTACTTATTATAAATTTTTTCATCGTTATCGTTTATATGTGATTTGATTATTTATTGTCGAAAAGGTCTTCGATATTCTTCTTAAAATTCTCTAAACCTTCTGATACATCATCGTAAGTTCTGCTTACCGCAGATTTAGTATCCTCCCATGCTTCTTCTGTAGCATCTGCAACATCATCTGCAGCTTCTTCCAGTGCAGATTTATCGTCTACTAAATCTTCTCTGATTTCTTCTAACCTGTCTCTTGTTTCATCTCCTGCATTTTCTAATCTTCTGTCAATGTCATTTATGGCTTCATCTACATTGGCTTCGGCTTTTTCAAGTCGTTCTTCCATTTCAGCTTTTTCATCAGCAAAAGATGACTCATTTTGACAACTCATTATTCCAAATACGGAAAAAACGATCATTAGGCTTATGGTTTTATAAATTGTTTTCATAATTGTGTTATTTAAAGTGTTATAGTTGAATTATTAATTTTTTGGTAAAAGTTTCATTTGTTTAGTTTCTATTTGATCAGAGAGTTTTTCGCCCCCTTTGATTCCAAAATCTAGTGTCCTGATTGGGAACGGAATCATAATATCATTGGCGTCAAAGGCCTTCTTAATGGCTTTAATTGCCTCGCTTTTGGCTTCTAAGTACATTGGATTTTTAGGGTCGTATTCAATCCAAAACATTACTTTAAAATTGATAGAGGAGCTGCCGAATTCTTCATAAACCATTTTTACGGGTTGACCATCGACTATGTGACTATTACTGGCCACAGCCTTTTCTACTATTTCGGTTACTTTATCCAAATCATCTCCATAAGACACACCAACTTCTAGATCGATTCGTCTAGTGTGTGTGCGGGTATAATTGGTAAATGGATTTTGGAAAATATCTTTATTCGGAATTATAACATGGAGGCCTTGAAAGGTTCTGATAACGGTTGATCTTAGTTCAATTTTTTCTACAAAACCGTTATATCCGTTGGTTTCTATTATATCGCCAACAACAATTGGTTTTCTGAAGGCCATAATTACTCCTGAAATAAAGTTTGCGGAGATGTCTTGAAATGCAAAACCCAATGCTAATCCGATTATTCCGGCTCCTGCCAAGAGTGACGTAACTGCTTTTGTAAGCTGGAGCACATTTAAGGCTACCACCAAACCGATGGCAATCGTTACCAAAGCAATAATGGTTGAAAATAAGTCTCTTATTGCGGCCTGATCTGAGAATCTAGAAACCAATTTTCTGGATCCTGCTTTCATTAATCGAGAAAGAAAATAAAACGCAATGAGTACCAAAACAGCCACTACAATATTAGGTAGCATAGAGGTAAGTGCCTCGAGCCAGCTTTTTAGCTTGGTAGATACAATATTGGCCGCATCGTTTATTCCGAAATCCATAGGGTTAGTCAGTTATTATCGTTTTAAGTTCTTTAGTTATTTCTCGCTTCGTTTTATCTAGTTTTACTTGAAGTCTACCAATCAGTTCTTCTTCATGCCCTTCTATATATTTCAGATCTTGGTCATTTAGCTGTTTATATTTTGTTATTAGCTTTCTTCTAATCTGATTCCAATTACCTTGAAGAAATCTTTTCATATTGGTTTTTGTAGTTCTTAGTTGGCTTTCCGTTTATCATCGAGAAATAATTATACCAAGCTATTCATATTGGTAAAATCACTGCTTATGGTGGTTTTGAGCCGTTTTAGATAAAATGTAAATTGTTGATCGTGGAATATTTTTCACAAAAAAGGGTGGTAAAAAAACCCCACCCTTAATTAACACATACACCGACTTTAACTTATTTCTTAGAGAAGGCTGTAAGCATCCAATGGTTTTTCTCGGTGTATTTCACCATAGAATTCACCATATCTACTGTTCCGCTATCTCCATTATTAAGAGCAACTTCGATTACATTGAACATGTGCTCTAATAGAATTTCATAATCTTTAACAATTTCAGAAACCATTTCCATCGCACTTAGGTCAGTGCTTGATTCTTTAATATCTGATGTTTCGAGGTAATCGCGCATTGTGCTCATTGGTGTTTGGCCGAAAACCCTAATTCGCTCAGCAACATCATCAATGGATACTTTAGCCGTATTGTATTGTTGCTCAAACTGTTCATGAATATCGAAGAAATCGGGCCCCTTTACGTTCCAATGGAAGTTTCTTAACTTTTGATAATGCACACTATAATTGGCCAATAGCTTATTCATAGCATCTACCAACTCTGCAGTTTCCATTTTGGTGTAGCCTAATCTGGCGAATGCTCTTTTTTGTAATTTTGGCTTTGGTTTACTTTCTATTTGTGTATTAGTTGTCATATCCTTTTTTTTAAAAATTAAACTCTTGTTATGCTGTAGGCGAAATTCGTTCCAACAGCCTTTTAAGTGTTAAAAGGGATTTGAACTAAGAAAAATGAGCAATTTGATCTACAACCTTGGGGAGATCAGCCCTCAATCTTTAATAAAGGAAATCTGAAAGGTTGTTCCTTCCCCAACCATGCTACTGGCCGATATGTGTCCTGTATGACTCTTGATTATATTTTGAACTGTGGTAAGCCCCAATCCCATTCCTCCGATTTTTGCCGTGAAAAAAGGTTCAAAAAGGCTGTCGATGTTATCTTCTGAAATGCCAATACCGTTATCCGCTATTTCTAAGAAAATCATATCTTCTTTTAAGTAAGTTTTCACAGATAAAATACCCTTTTCTGGCTCCATTGCTTCAATAGCGTTTATAAATAAATTTACTAAAGCTGTTTTCATTTGATCGGAATCTAAAGGGATTGAAGGAATAGAAGGATCATAATTCTCCAATAGCTTCATGCCTTGAAGTTTCAACCTATCCTTTATAAGCTCAAGAGTAACTTGTACTACTTCATTTAAAGAGGTATTGGTAAGGTTTAAAGATTTAGGTTTTGATGATTCTAATAATTCGGTAATCAAATTACCTATGCGTTTTGCGTTACGCGCAATGATGTCAATATATAAATCAGCTTCAGTTACTTCCGCTGGAATCTCATCTTTGAGTTGGTCAAGTGCTAGAGATAGATTAGTGAGTGGATTTCTTACTTCATGGGCTATGTTTCTGGCAATTTTTCCTGTCATCGATAGTTTTTCAGCCCAAATCAATTCACGTTCAGACATCTTTTTTCGCGTGATGTCTTTGATTATTCCTTGGTATAACCTGAGTCCGTCTTCAGTCTGGCTAAGTTCAACAATATTAATTAAGCATATACCCGTTTTACCATCACTCAGCAAAAGTTCAGCTTCAAACTCTTCTACACGATCATTTTTATAGAATTCTTTATTAAAGCGTATAAAGTCATCCTCATTTAAAAACAGACTCTTAAATGTGAGTATTCTCATTGCCTCTCGCTCGTAGCCAAAAGTTTTGAGCATGGCATCGTTGGTTTCTAACAACAGTAATTCATTATTGGTAATAAAAATTGAGTCGATGGATTCATGAAAGAGTTGTTCGTAACGAACCTCTGACGCTTTGGCTTTCCTTACAGTTCTTTCATGTTCGCTGATGTCTAAAAAGCTTACAGTTAATCCATCAGCCAATGGGCTTGCATGAATTTCGAACCAATTATCAAAATGCTCTCCTTCGTAATGTTTTTTTATACTTGTGCTTTTGCGTTTTTCAACAACCTTAACATATAAATCAAACAAACCTGCTTCTTTATTGCCAGGCATGGTATTGAGAAGTGAGTTTCCTACCATCTGATGAGCGGGAATACCTACAATTTTTTCTGCCTTAGGATTAATAAAAAGGCATTCAAAATCAATGATTTTGTCATTTTCATCGCGAATAGATTTAAATGAAATAATACCATAAGGTGCATTTTCGAAAATGGATATTATTAGGTCTTCAAACTCAGGTTTTAAACTCATACTCTCAGTTTATTGTAGGGTTGATTTTACTCACAAGGGGGCTTCATTTCCCCAATTGAAGGGTAGTAACGCATTTAAATGAGCTTTTAAGCAAATGGCATAACCTTTTCTAAGCTATTAGAAAAAAGCATATAACATTTAAACTAGAAAGACATGAAAAAGATTATTATAACAGGTGTTTTTTATCTATTGAGCTTGGTTTCCTTCACAAATCAGAGTCAGGCGCAGGAGTTTAGGTCGGGAATTAAAGGGAGCTTTAATTTAAGTAACCTCTACACTGACGATATTGATGACAATAATTTAAGACCTGGTTTTAGCATTGGTATTTTTAAAGAAAATCAAATTGGGGCTTCTTCGGCCATACAAACCGAATTGTTATTTTCTACAAAAGGAAATAGGTCGGAGTATAGAACAGGCCCATTCGATGGAGAAGCGAAGTTCAATTTAAACTACTTAGAGCTACCAGTTATGCTCGATTTAAAAGCTGGCGATGCCCTCGATATTTCTTTTGGCCCCTACGTGTCGTATTTGATTAGTGCTAATGTAACTACTGAAGGAGACTTTGGAAACTCATTTAGCGAAATAGACAGAGATCAATTAAACGCTTTCGACTTTGGTCTATCTGGTGGGCTAGGTTTGAATTTTGGAAATACAGAGTTAGGTGCACGGTATAATTTGGGGTTATCAGAAATAGCTGATTCAGATAATGCTAGAACCATATTGGGTGACGCAAAAAACTCAGTAATTCAGTTTTACATTGCTCTAGGTTTGTAATTGAGCCGTCTAGACTGAATGAAATTAAAATGACCAGCCATATGGCCGGTCATTTTTTTGTATTAGGTACTTATTCCGTAAGCTTTTAGCTTATTGTAAAGCGTTTTTCTATCTACTTTCAGCAAGTCTGCTGTTTTGCTTTTGTTGTTTTTAGTGCGTTTTAGCACCTCAAGAATTGCCCGCTTTTCTGCTGCCTCTGCTACCGACTTTAGGTCTGTAGGCATTTCTCCATTGAAAGATACTTGTAGTGAGGAATCTGCTTCTGATAAATCTGGGGTCACAATTTCTTGTGGTAGATGGATAGTTTCAATAAGGTCGCCTTGACAAAGCAATACCGCTCTTTTGATCACATTTCCCAATTCGCGTAGATTTCCGTGCCAAGGGTATTCTCTCAACTTTTCTTTTGTTTCTTCTGTAAAACCTTTCACATCTTTTTCTAACTGGCGATCGGCCTTAAGCAAGAAGTGCTCTGCATAAACGATAATATCATCGGGTCTTTCTCTTAAAGGGGGAACTTCAATTTTAAACTCATTCAATCTATGGTAAATATCTTCACGGAAAGTGCCCTTTTTTACCATTTCTTTCAGGTTTTCGTTTGTAGCAACTATTAAACGAACATCTATTTCTACCTCTTTATTGGCTCCAATGGGTTTTACTTTTCTTTCTTGGAGTACTCTTAGAAGTTTTACTTGGTTTTCGTAAGTAAGATTTCCTACTTCGTCTAAGAATAGGGTTCCCCCATTGGCCAATTCAAAACAACCCTTTTTATCGGCAATTGCTCCTGTAAATGCGCCCTTCTGATGACCAAAGAGTTCTGATCCGGCTAAGTCTTTTGGTAATGCTCCACAGTCAACAGCCTGGAATGGTTGATCGGCTCTTTTACTTTTTTCATGAATAGCAGTAGCAACAAACTCTTTTCCAATTCCCGTTTCACCCATAATAATTACCGACATATCAGTGGGGGCGATCAATTCAATATGTTTGATGACGGTTTGGGCAGCATGGCTCACACCTTCCACAAATTCGTTTCTGACTTGCTTTTTCTTGATTCGGGTTCTTGGGTGGTTTTCTTCTAACTTCTGGTTTAGCGCATTCTGAATCGTCAGGAGTATTTCATCTGGATATAAGGGTTTAGTTACATATTCAAATGCTCCCTTCTTAAGGGCCTCAACGGCAACACGCACATCAGAGTAGCCTGTAATAATTATGACTTGAATGTTGGGGTCAATGATTTTTATCTTTTGAAGAATTTCGAGCCCAGAGTAATCGGGTAGTTTAAAGTCGCAAAGCACCAAATCCACTTGGTTTTTCTTTAACCATTCTTCAGCTTCCTTTCCACTGTAAGTAATAAAAACCTCATAGCCCTTTTTTGTAAGGTATTTTTGAAGGAGCAGGCATATGTCCTGATCATCGTCAATAATTAAAATCTTCTCCATCCTATTTTGTTATTGTATTAAGTATTGCCTGCTTATTGAAAGGCTTATGAATAAAACCATGAACACCAAATGATTTAGCTCTACTCAACTCTTCGTGCCCATCATGCGCGCTAATGATGATTATTTTAGCATTTTTGGCCTTTTCTTGGATGATTGGCACTAAGTCGAAACCTGTTCCATCCGGAAGGTTCAAATCCAAAAAGTAGTAATCATAGGTTTTTTTTAAAAAGTCTTCCTTCGCAGCAAGCATTCTATCAAAGTAAACAGTTATTAATCCTTCGTTTTGCAAAAATTTTGACACCATGTGTCCGATAAACTCTTCATCATCCACAATTGCCACACTCTTCGTTTCTTTCATGATTCTATTAAAGTGTCTGAATATGCCCCCTCATTGGGGAATAATCTACACAGAATAATTATTAAAGTCTACTTAGGCTCACTTTGTTCAGCACGGCACGAAGTTTTCTCTATAAATGGTGAAAATGGGCTTTGGAGGGAGTTTTTTAGTTGTGAAAATTAGAGGCCGACCAATCAAAGTTCAAAAAACAGAAGCAAAACAATTTTTGAATAAACGCTTCCTAACACAAAATTTATGGAACCCTTACTGTTAAATACATTTGGCTGGAGAAAGAAAATTCCAGAAGAAATTAGAACACCCGCCCTAATTGCGCTTTCGCACTACCCAGAGCTCAAAGGCATAAAAATAGAGTTTCGCTTTGCGGAAAAGAAGAACAAATCGGTAATGAGCGCTAGGCCTTCATTGAAGTCTGTTTTTAGCTTGTTAGAAGATCGGGCTTATGTAATTTATGTAAGGCGTAGGTTTGTGATTGAAGGAAAATTGATGAGAATTGAAGAACTGCCACAAACTATTTTAGTTGGTTGGATTGGTCATGAACTTGGTCATGTTATGGATTATAAAGACCGGTCTGTGCTATCACTTATAGGTTTTGGTTTAGGTTATCTTATTTTGGGAAGGTACATACGAGCAGCGGAAAGAAGAGCAGATGAATTTGCGGTTCGCCATGGTTTAAGGTCTGAAATATTGGAAACCAAGAACTTTATTCTTAACAACACACATCTTCCTGAGCGATACAAGAAAAAAATCAAGCGACTTTATCTGTCGCCTGAAGAGGTTATGGAAATTGTAAATACTGATGAGGAGGAGATTCCTAAGAAAATAGCTGATGTTTCATGAAATAAACTCTAAAAAAGCCTTCATTTCTGACTCACTCATCATTTGAGGAATTTTTATTTGCCCGCCTTTTTTCTTAGTCTGTTCGGCCCAATCGTAGAAGATTTCTGGATTTACTAATTTGAGTTTAACTCCTTTTAATGCCTTACTTCTAGCCACACCGTAGTTTTTATTCGCACTTTTAAGTGCTTTATCTAAAGAGTTAGCCAGCGATTCTTCATCTATATTATTTTCATTTTCACTACCAATTATCCATTGGTGGTAAAACTCTCCTTCATGCTTTACAGCTGCTACCGTGAATTCTGAAATAGATATTTTGTATTCTTCCTCAAGTTTTTGAATGGCATCTGTCATTTTGTTTACAGAGAGTTGTGAGCCTACTACGTTCAAGAAGAATTTTGTTCTGCCCGTAATCTTAATTTCGGCCCTTTCTTTATTGGTGAATTTTATAGTGTCGCCAATACTGTAACGCCAAGCGCCACTAACGGTTGAAATCAGCATTGCATATTCATTACCCTCTTCTACTTGAGCCAAACTTAGGGCTGGGGCGTCCTCATATGGCGCTCCGTTTTCGTCAAAATACTCGGGTTGAAATGGGATAAACTCGAAATAAATACCGCCATCGTAGGCCAACTGCATCGACATGTCTTCGTTAGGCCTTACTTGAAGAGCGATAAACCCTTCTGAAGCCAAGTAGGTATCTAAATAAAGTAAGGGATGGTCTAATAGCTTTTCAAAGCTTTCTTGGTGAGGCTCAAAAGGAACCCCGCCTGTTGTGAATACCGACAGCGATGGCCAAATTTCATGTATATTTTTTAAGTTATTATGTTCTATAACCTTTTTAAGCATGAGCTCAATCCAAGAGGGTATTCCCGAAAGAGCCCCAATATCCCAATTGGGTGCTTGCTCAGCAATTCGCTGAACGCGTTCATCCCAATCTTGAATTTTAGCAATTTCTTCACCCGGTTTGTAGTATCCTTTAAACCAAAACGGAATATTACTTGCGCTTATGCCACTAATTTCTCCCTCTAAATGTCCATCTCTTTCTTCAAGTTCGGTACTGCTACCAAGCATAAGAATTCCCTTCTGGAAAAATTCATCGGGTAAGTCGTAATCAGAAAGGCTCATTACTTGTTTGATTCCAGTGCTTCGAATAGCTTCAATCATTTCTTTTGTAACCGGTATTCGCTTGCTTTTAGAACCTGTGGTTCCTGAACTAAGTGCAAAATATTCTGGGCTACCTGGCCAGGTTACATCGGGAATTCCTTCCACAGTTTTATTCCACCATTCCCCAAACATTCGGTGATAATCAAAGCATGGAACGGATACTCGGAACGACTTGGCGAGGTCTTCTGATTTAAGTATTTCATTAAACTGGTACCTCTTTCCGAAATCAGTGTTTTTAGCCGATTCTAGCAAGTTTTTTAATACTACAGTTTGTGCTTCAACGGGATTCTTATCTTCTTCAAACAGATCGTTGGCAACATCAATAGATTTCTTTATTAGCTTTCCTAACAGTGGCATTTGATTCATTTATGTTATTAATGAATTGAGTATTGCAAGAGTTTTGCCATGATAAGAAAACCGTATAGCCATAAACAAAAGAAGCCACCCGTATGGTGGCTTCGTAGATTGACTATACCTCAACCAAATAGTCGTCTACCGAAATTATCGATTTCTTTATTAGTCTTTAGGTCTGTAATTAAGACTAACAAATATTTTGTAATACATATTTACTTCTTGCTCAATAGAGTTAAGCCGTTAAGAAGGGTACTATTTGTTTATTTGTAAAAAAGGTGAAACTGCCTAACAGGGAAAATCTGTTGAGTTTCCCTGTAGTAAGCAGCTCAAACAAGAACACCCACATCCTCAATTTGAATTGAATTAGCCCTTAAGGCTTCTCTTTTCAAAGCTAAAACCTTTATCAACATTGGTAAATAGACCTCATGGTCTAAATTCATTCTTTTCAAACAATTAAAAAGAAGATATTACTAATTTTTTCAAAGCTTGATTAGAGCTTCAATTGTCTTTTATTTTCAAGTGCCCAGTTTAAGAGCGAATGAGTAGTTCTAGGTAATTTTAGTTTTACACAGATGTTATGTCTGTGATTTTTAATAGTGCTAGGACTTAAGTCGAGTTTTGAAGCAATTTTCTGCGAAGTAAGGCCGCTTGCAACATCCTTTAAAATCACTTCTTCCATGGGTGTAAATTTGGGAAGCCTTTTTTTCTCAGCCTGGGCATTTTTAATTGCCGGCCTAGAGTCATTGAAAACGGATTTTAAAGTGGTTTCGAGTGAAAGAAACTCATATGGTTTTACCAAAAATGCAAAGGGGTTGGTAGCTTTAACTAATGAAATAGATGATCGGTCGATTGAGCCAGAAAGATAGATGAAAGGAGTATTTGAGTTTTTCTTAATAAAATTTGCAACATCAATTCCTGTTCGTTCACCTTCAATATGAATATCTAAAGTAACAAGGTCGGGGTTATAGGTTTCAAAATACGAAATGGCCTCGTTATAAGACCTAGCGACAGGGCAAGTTTGATAACCACATGCCTTGAGTGCTTCTGAAAGACAGTCGGCCAATTCTAGATTGTCTTCAACGATTAGTATTCTTTTCTGATTCACAGTAAGTCTCTTCAAATTATTAGTCCTTATAAAAAGGGGCTAATGACATGTTAAAACTACATTGAGAATATAAAGCAGTAAATAGACCTTTAGGTCTAAATTTTTTAGCTCAATACTAAATTTACCGCATCAATAATGTCTTGATTTAGAAAAGGTTTTACCAAGTAGGCTGTAGGTTGGGTTTGCTCGGCTTGGTGTCTGATGATTTTACTTCCCAAAACAGTAATATAGATAATTGGTGTATTGAAATGAGTGCGAATCCATTCGGCAAAATCAATTCCAGTTTTTTTTCCTTGAAGGCGAATATCAATAATTACCAAGTCGGGGCTGTAGGTGTTGTAAGAATCTACTGCGCTATTGTAATCAAAGACAGGGTCTAAAGGATAGAAACCCATATTGGCAATTGTCATGGCGATATCATCGGCAATAATGATTTCATTTTCCACTACAAGAACTTTTCTATTTACCGACAAGGTGCTGGCTCCTAGCATAGTTACAAAGCTATTGACTAGCGGTAGAGGGGTAAATAGACCACAAGGTTTATATTGTGATTAAATAATTGAAAAAGCTTTTTTAGGCGTTTACAAACTCGCTTTGTGTAAAGTAAATTTTGAATACCGCACCATTATCATACTCGTATTCGTAGTGGCCGTGTAGTTGGAGCGCCAAACGACTGATGAGCCAAATTCCCGTACTTTTTGTGGTTTTGATATCGAAACTTGGAGGTAAGCCTGGTCCGTTGTCTTTAAAAACAAACAGGTTTTGTCCATTCTTTTCATAAAGGCTTACTTCTAGCTTTAACTGGTTGTTATTTTTTGTGGCATATTTAAAGGCATTGGTAACAAGCTCGTTTGCAATAAGCCCAAGTGGAACCATATTATCGATGTCGAGCGTAAAATTAGGGTCTACATCCATTTTAACCTTGGAGGTTTGCCCTTCAAAGGACTTTTGAATTTCACTGATTAGATTTTGAAGATAGCCAGCCAAATGGATAGTTAGGCTATCATTATTATAAAGTTGATTGTGGATGAGCGCCATTGATCTTACCCTGCTTTTTCCTTCTGATATGAGATCTTTTGTAGCTTGGTCATCCACTCCTTTTGCTTGTAACTCTAATAAGCTAGAAAGAATTTGAAAGTTATTTTTTACTCTATGATGAATTTCTGTTAGAAGCAGCTCTTTTTGATGAAGTTCACTTTCTACTTGGTCGGTTTTTACTTGAAGCAACTGGCTGAGCTTCTTCTGTTTAATAAAGCCGTAATAAATGATTATGGCCACAATAAGGATAGCAACTCCCACGAATAGAATCATCAATTTTGATCTTTTCTGAAGGGTGGTTTCATATTCAGATTTTAGGAGTCGTTCGGCATTTTTGAGGCTATCGGTCATCTGTTTTTGTCTGAAATCGTAAGCCAACTCAAGCTCTTTAACTTCTCTTATTTTCTCTTCGCTAAATAAGGAGTCTTTTAATGCCACATATGTATTGAGGAATTTATGAGCGTTAGCATAGTCTTTTTGCTTTTGATATAAATCATTCAAATACAAAGCAATGTCCATCTGGTCTTTCTTTTTGCCTAGTGTTTTCCAAATATTGTAGCCTTTTAAAAAATAGGAAATTGCTCTTTTGTTGTTACCTACATTAGCCCAATATGAACCTTGGGCCACACTCACTAATCCGGTAAAATCGGGTTTGTTGATTTCGGGAAGCAAAACCTCAATCTGTTCTAAATAATACTTGGTGCTATCAAATTGATTTGCATCTCTATAAGTATCGGCCAAATGTTTATAAGCGAATGCTTTACCATAGGTGAAATTTGCTTGTTTTGCGTAGTTGATTGATTCCTTAAGTACAGCCTTTCTTTTTTCAAACGAAACGCAGTTACAAAGGGAATAAACGCTTGCTAAATTATTCGACCAAATGTTCAATTTTCTGGCCTCTCCTTCAGGTTTTAATATTTCAATAATCTGGCTGATCCTATCAGCACTCTCATCATATTCACCCAATGAATAATATATAAATGACTCTCTGTTGAGTATATCTGTAATTACCGATTTATTGTTTGGTGTGTTCTCTGCCAAAATCTTACTTCTATTCAATTCTTGTAATGATTCTGGGTATTGACCCAAGTGATTATGCACAGACGATAACATTAATCGTCCGCTAATAACAGATACTGTGTTTTGTGATTTTTCGGCTAAATAAACCACTTCTTTAGCAAAAAAAAGGGTGCTGTCATAATCGTTTTGAAGTTGCTTTGAGTAGGCTATTTGATAGGTAGCGTCAATTATGTTTGCGGTATCTTGTTGAGCGCTATAATAATTGAGTGCATTTTGAGCATGCCTTTGCATTTCAATTCCATCATAACTCGAAATTTTGGCTAGTTTAAGCTCTATTTCAGCCAGCTTAGCAAAGTCTTCCATTTCCCTAACTAGCTCGATTTGGGCAGAAAATAATTTACTTAGGCTGTCTTCCGATCTCGTTTGAGTAATAATTTGCTCCAAACTGTCCATTTTTATTTTTAGAGTATTTTGAGCAAGAATACTCATTGGCATCAGTATAAAAATGCCAAAGATTGTTATCTGGCGGATGAGATGCTTTTTGAACTGGGAGATCATAATTATTGAATATACTGATTATTCTCCATTACCCACTTAAGAAGTGAATGGGTTCCCGATGCCAAATCTAATTTTACACAGATATTGTGTCGGTGATTCTTAATTGTACTTTCACTAACGCAGAGTTGTTCGGCTATTTCTTTGGTGGAAAGGTTCTCGGCTATTTTTCTAATTACCACTTTTTCCATAGCCGTTAAGTTACTAATCTGTTCTGAGTCTGCAGTTACTTTGGTTTCAGAGTAGCGTTTTTGGTTATTAAAAGCAATTTCAATGGCTGTCATTACATCAGTAGCTCCGTATGGTTTAACAAGGTAGGCGTAGGGCATTGTGTTTTTGGCTAACTCTAAAGTTTTAGAATCAGTATGTGACGACAGATAAATGAAAGGAATATTTAAATGCTCTTGAATGTATTCGGCTACGTCCATTCCGGTTTTTCTTCCCCCCAAGTTAATATCTAGAATAGCCATGTCTATTGACTCGTTTGACAACACTTCTATGGCTTGTTTATAAGAAAGGGCTGGTTCCAAGGCGTCATAACCAAGTTTAATCAAGGTGCTACAAAGATCATCTGCAATAATTACTTCATCATCTACCACTAATATCCGCTTCTTCATGATATATTAATCAACAAGTGTCATTCTCTTTTTCTCATCAGCAAATACAATCGTAAAAGTATTTCCAGAATTATAGCTATAGCTAAGGCTTCCGTGTAATTGCTTTGTTAGTCGTGAAGCTAGCTTAAGACCAAATCCTTTTTTTGTCATTTGCTCAAATGTATGGGGCATTGGATATCCATTATCTTGGCATGTTAAGTTAAACATTCCATCCTTTCTAAGGTGAAGTTTAAGCAGAATTTCTAGGTAATGATTTTTGCTGATGGCATGTTTATAAGAATTAGTCAACAACTCATTTAAAATTAAACCGAGAGAGATTGATGTGTCTAAATCAAAGTTCGGATGGCAGTCAAAGTCTACCGAAAGGTGATACTCGATATTTTCAGTCTGAATGGAATTGATTTTTTCTGCCAACTCAATTACGTAATCTCTAAAATCAATGGTTGCGATATCATCTGTTCGATACAAGAACTGATGAATCATCGACATGGCCACAACTCTACTTCTGCTTTCTTCAATGGCTTTGGCAGAGTCTTCTGTTCCGCTCCATTCTTGTTGCATGTTGAGCAAACTTGAAATCAGTTGTAAGTTGTTTTTTACTCTGTGGTGAATTTCTTTGAAAAGGGTTTCTATTCGTTCATTTCGTTCTTGTAAAACTATTTTCTGATCTTCTATCTCTCTTGTTCTTTCGGCTACCTCGTTCTCAATTTTTTTATTCTGTTCATGCAATACAATGTTCAGCCTTTTGAGTGCTAAATTCTTTTCTTTCTCGTGTTGCCTCATTCTAATGCCAATGGCAATGGAAAAAATAAGCACCTGCACCAACGACCCTAGTGAGCTGGTATACAAAAGCACAACGGACTTAGATACAAAAATGTACTTCCATGTTAATGAAGCAATTATAAGAGTTAACCCGAAAATGATTAAGCCTACTAAAAACACCTTTCTGCTTTTTTCTACCTTTTTCCAAAGGGCAAAAAGCATAATATGAAACAAGGCAATGTCAATCATAAGCAGCTTAATACTCATGTCAGTCATGAGTCCATAATTTTGGTAGACTGCCGTAAGCACCACACCGATTACTGTGCGTAAAACGGTTAGAATAATCAGGCCAATAAATACTTTATACCAAAAGGGAAATTTTCTTTTTAACTCAAGAAAGCTAATGGCTAAAAGCAACATTCCTAAATGGCCAAATTGAGACCAAGGCATAGTGAAGTTAAGCCCAGTTTTTGGAGCGTTGGGCAGAATCCAGTCTACAAAGTAGTTTTGCACAGAGAAGGCATACATGCCCATTCCTAGCGCGAACATGGCCAGCCACAAATATGGCATGTATCGATAAACACCGAACTGTATAAGTGAGTAAATCACGAAAATCAGGCAAGCGCCAAAGAATAATAAATCCTGTACTTGAGCTTGTGTTTTTTTGGTGCGGAAGGTTTTGCTATCCATAAAGTTACCCTTGAAAGCTCTGCCATGAACTCTAAAGTAAATGTCATGAGTAACTCCTTTTTTCAGAATAAACGAAACATGCGCCCGACTATCTCCGGGGTTAAGCCCTGATTTCTTTTGAAACGATCCATACCGAGCCGTAAAAATTTCTCCATTTTCTAATACCTGAAAGAGCTGACTGTTGATCGACCTAAAACCTTCTACAATTACCTCTAAATCGTTACTTGTTGTGTTTTGTAGGCTTAGTTTGATCCAGTAAAACCCAGTGATATTATTTGGACCAGTTACTTGATTATTGAATGGTGGGTTTTCAATAATATCATTTAAAGTTAGTGCGTCAGTGGTATCTTCAAAAACAAGTAGTGATTTCCCCTTACTGACCGAAAAATCAAATAAGGGTGAATCGATTGTGATTACCTCTTGGGCATGTAAAACGGAACTCGAATGTAGGAGTACAAGCAGAATTATACCCCAAACAAAACCAGTGTGCTTTTTCAGAATTTCTAGTTGTAGCATTATTGCTATTATCGGTTTGCGAAAAGAAGATTAGAGATATGTTGAGGTAGGTAGATTGATGTATTCAATCTCTGACCAATTTGCTATAATAATTTAGTTCTTCCTCTCATTTACTTCAATTTAGTCTTTATGTAGAAAGCAGTGAAACAAAAAAAGCGACCATCTTTCGATAATCGCTTTTAATTTTTCGACTTGGAAGAATTATCCGTTCATAGAAATCAAGAACTCTTCGTTGTCTTTCGTTCCTTTCATTCTGTCTAATAAGAATTCCATGGCTTCGATTGAGTTCATGTCCGACATGAATTTTCTCAGAATCCAAACACGTTGTAATTCCTCTTTGCTCATCAATAGATCTTCTCTTCTTGTACCAGAAGCAGGAACATCGATAGCAGGATAAACACGCTTGTTGGCCAGTTTTCTATCTAACTGAAGCTCCATGTTACCCGTACCTTTGAATTCTTCAAAGATTACTTCGTCCATTTTAGAACCAGTTTCAATTAAGGCAGTAGCGATAATTGAAAGCGAACCTCCGTTTTCTACGTTTCTTGCAGCACCAAAGAATCTTTTTGGTCTGTGGAGTGCGTTTGCATCTACACCACCCGAAAGAATTTTACCAGAAGAAGGCACTACGGTGTTGTAAGCTCTGGCCAAACGTGTAATTGAATCCAAAAGAATAACTACATCATGACCACACTCAACCATTCTTTTCGCTTTCTCTAACACAATGTTAGAAACCTTTACATGCCTATCTGCTTGTTCATCGAAAGTAGAAGATACTACCTCTGCTTTTACGCTTCTGGCCATATCAGTAACCTCTTCAGGTCTTTCATCAATCAATAAAATGATCAGATAAATTTCAGGGTGGTTTTCAGCAATCGCGTTAGCAATTTCTTTTAATAAAACAGTTTTACCCGTTTTAGGCTGCGCCACAATCATACCTCTTTGCCCTTTACCAATTGGAGCAAACATGTCCAAAATTCGGGTTGAAGTAAGGCTTGGCTTAGTACTTAAATTGATTTTCTCTTCAGGGAAAAGTGGGGTTAAGTATTCGAAAGGAACTCTATCACGAATTTCCTCAGTGGTTTTTCCATTTACAGACTCTACTCTTAATAGAGCAAAATATTTTTCACCTTCTTTCGGAGGTCTGATTTGGCCTTTTACAGTATCTCCTGTTTTTAAACCAAATAATTTGATTTGAGAAGGCGATACATAAATATCATCAGGGCTAGCCAAGTAGTTGTAATCCGAAGATCTTAAGAAGCCGTAGCCATCTTGCATAATCTCCAAAACGCCTTCGCTTTCAATTAAGCCGTCAAAATCTTTGATGCTCTGATTGTATTGCTGTTTGTTGTTTTTTCTGTTGTCCCTACGATCACCGTTTTCTCTACGGTCGTTATTTCTTCTTTCTGGCTTAGCATCTCTTGCTTCGCCTTCTTGCTGTTCGCCTTTTTCTTGTTGTTCGCTGTCTTCGTTTTCAGAAGATTTTGGTTGAGCATCCTTTCTTTCCGGACGTGGTCTTGGGGCTCTTACCTCGCGTGGTTTATTCTCTTTTACTTCAGTTTGTTTTTCTTCAGTAGAGTCATCCTTTTTGGCCGAATCTTCTGCTTTTACTTCAGTTACGTTCTCACGTTGAACCCTTCTTTTTGGGCGCTCGGTTCTTTCAGCTTTTTCTTTAGTAGTTTCTTCCTTTTTAACGGCTGCTTTTTTTGGTAAAGCTTCGTCTGGAGTTCGAGCTTGTTGATCAAGAATGGCGTAAATAAGTTCTTGTTTTCCGAGCTTTTTGTAGTTCTTCAAGCTCATCGCTTCTGCAATTTCTTTCAGTTCTGAAAGCAGCATTAGCTTCAATTCTTCAATGGTGTACATAGATTTATACTTTGGGGGAATCCCTTATCCGAATGGGTGGGAGTTAATTAAAATTAATGAAATAATTATTTGAGTAATTCAAGAGATGATGTGCAGAAAAAGATCACTCTCATCCTAGGAACACGCAAGTATAGAGCATCTCCGTCTACTTATCAAACATTCAACGGTAATTTTAATAAAAAGGATATACTTGGCTAGTTTTTCCCCCTCTTTTTTGTAGGAATTGATTTACTTTGCCGCTATAAACGAATATTTAGTTATGCTGCAAATCAGCCAAATTGTAACGGAGAAAGAAAGGGTAATTGAGGGATTGAAGAAACGCAATTTCCCGAATGTTGAACAAGTTTTGGATCAGGCCATTGCGCTTGATGAAAAACGTAAATCATCGCAACAAAGCCTCGACTCCAATTTGGCAGAAGCAAATGCATTAGCCAAAGAAATAGGCGGCTTAATGAAGGCCGGAAAACGCGAAGAGGCCGAAGCCATTAAAAGTAAAACTGCCGAACTCAAATCTGCCAGTAAAGAATTGGCAGAAGCGAAGGATCAAGTAGAAAAGGAGCTTTTGGCTTTGTTGTATACAATTCCAAATGTGCCTCATCCTTCGGTTCCATCAGGAAACACAGACGAGGACAATGAAGTTGTGAAAACAGTTGGTGAAACCCCTAAGCTTTATGCAGGTGCGGTTCCCCATTGGGATTTGATCAAACAGTACGACATTATAGACTTTGACCTAGGTATTAAAATCACTGGCGCTGGTTTTCCTGTTTATAAAGGAAAGGGTGCTCGTTTGCAGCGTTCTTTGGTCAATTTCTTTTTAGATGAAGCAGTGGCCGCAGGCTTTTCTGAAGTACAACCTCCAATTATGGTAAATGAAGCTTCTGGTTATGCTACGGGGCAGTTGCCAGATAAAGAAGGGCAAATGTACCATGTGGGGAATGAGAATTTGTATCTTATTCCTACTGCCGAAGTGCCAATTACCAACTTGTATAGAGATGTAATTGTAAACGAAGACCAACTACCAATTAAGCACACTGGTTTTACGCCTTGTTTTAGAAGAGAAGCAGGAAGCTGGGGAGCGCACGTTCGTGGTTTGAACAGGTTACATCAGTTCGATAAAGTAGAAATTGTTCAGGTTTGTAAACCCGAAGATTCTTACAAAGCGCTGGACGATATGTGTAATCACGTGGCTAATTTGCTTGAAAAGCTTGGGCTTCAATATCGAATTTTAAGACTTTGTGGTGGCGACATTGGCTTTACTTCTGCCCTCACCTTCGATTTTGAAGTATATTCTGCTGCCCAAGAAAAGTGGTTAGAAGTAAGCTCTGTAAGTAATTTTGAGACTTTTCAGGCCAACAGGTTAAAATTGAGATACAAAGACGAGAATAAGAAAACTCAGTTGTTGCATACCTTAAATGGAAGTGCCTTGGCTCTACCTCGAATCATAGCGGCCATTTTAGAGAACAACCAAACACCAGACGGAATCAATATTCCAGAAGTTTTGGTACCATATACTGGCTTCGATAAAATTTAATTGGAATACAATGGGGCTTAGGCCCCATTTCTTTGATATACCCAGCATGAGCATTACCATCAGAAAAGGAACTGCAAAGGATTTAACCCAAGTTTTTGAATTGGTTAAGGAATTGGCAGAATACGAAAAGGCACTTCACGAAGTAGAAAATTCTGTAGAAAGAATGACAGAAGATGCCTTTGGGAAGAAGCCGATTTTTGAATTCTTTGTGGCCGAAGCAGATGGCAAGATCGAGGGCACGGCTATATTTTATTATCGTTACTCTACTTGGAAGGGCAAAGCTATTTTTCTTGAAGACTTGGTGGTTAGAAAAGCCAAGCGAGGTGCAGGTATTGGTAAAAAACTTTTAGATGCCATTGTTCAAGAAGCCAAGGATGTAGATGCTCGTCAAGTAATGTGGCAAGTGCTCGACTGGAACGAACCCGCTATTAACTTCTACAAAAAATTAGGGGCTAACTTAGATGAAGAATGGATCAATTGTAAGCTAGAGTTGAAGCAGATTCAGGAGTATAAGATGGGGTAGATGAAGTCACCATCTTTCTAAACTTAGCTCTTTAATCTTAGTGAAATGATTATCCCTTGTCACTAAAGGTAGGTTATACTCAATTGCCATAGCAGCAATCCAAACATCGTTTTCTGGAATTGGAGTGCCACCTAGTTTAAGTTTGGACTTTATTCTTCCATAAATTTCAGCAGTAATATCGCTTGTATTTAGCAACTCTACGACTTTCAATAACTTCTGAATTTGATCAGTATGATATGCTTTTCGCTTGGAAGTCTCTGCTCCAAAATACAGCTCTCCTAAAACAGGAATTGGAATGTATGTGATATCGGAGTTCTCAATTCTATCCGCAATTCCCTTTTCACCCTGAAAAAGATCGATTATGATATTAGTATCCAAAAGGAATGAATTACTTCCAGTCTTCTTCATTTATATTTTCGCAAGCTGCCTCAATCTCTTTCTTCATATCATGCGCCTCATCCTTGGTCATTACTCCCAATAAATCATGCGCTGAAGTATTCTTAGCTTTTTTCAGCTTCTCCCTTTTAAGGAGAGATTCGAGCTTATCAATGACCTTTTCATTAGTCAAAGCCAATACCTCTTGAATGAAATGAAGTTTCTTAGCTTTAATATCCATATTCTAAAGTTAGTGAATTTACCAATTCTACAATGCGTTTGTAAATATACGATTGAACATATCTATAGTTATGCAGAGCCTCCTGTTCGAGTCCATCGATCTTTTTAAGCGCAAGAGAAATATCACTCCACTGCCTGAAGCAAAGTTCTAAAAGCAGCGAATTTACCAGGAAAGGCTTCTCCTGCTTTTTGCTGAAGGCCGGGCGCGTGTTGGCCAAGGTAAGCTTGTAATTTGCTATGATCTTCAGCAAAATATTGAATGCTATAAGACGAAGAGTCTTCTTCTTCTCTCATCACTTTAAAAAATTTATACTCAACAAAAGCACCTGTAGCCATTACTTCGGGAATATGAATATCGCGCATCCACACTTTCCAATCTTCCTCTACAGTTTTTTCAATTGCTACGGTAACGTTGTATAAGATCATAAATATTAGATTTACTGCAAATCTAAAACAATCTGCTTGAACCCTAAAACAATAAGCGGTTCATCAAGTTTTTCAAAATCATGTTAAAACAACTTCTCTCAACTGGTCGTCAAAATCAACGTATTGCTTTTATTTTACTTATAGCCATGCATACGGCTGGGGTATTGGGTTTGTATTTTGAAGAAAGTAGAGCGCTTTTTCAGTCGCTTACACCTTTTAACCTATTGCTTACAGCCGCTATTATTTTTCATTTTGAAGAAGGCAAGAATATCAAATACTTCATCTTCATTATTTTCACCTTTCTATTCGGGTTTTTTATTGAAGTGGCAGGCGTTAAAACAGGAGCCATCTTTGGTGAATATGCTTATGGCCCAACTTTAGGTTTTAAAGTATTTGCTGTACCTCTTACTATTGGCCTGAACTGGGCGATACTTATCTATATTACCGGAATCGCCAGCAACAGACTCTCCAGTAACTTTTGGGTTCGGAGCGCTGTTGGAGCGGGAATGATGGTGACACTTGATTTACTGATTGAGCCAGTGGCCATCCGTTATGATTTTTGGCAGTGGGCGGGCTCCGATATCCCACTCCGCAACTATTTAAGTTGGTACCTAATTTCTTTCTTTCTTCATGTAATTTTTCAAAAATTGGACTTTTCTAAAAACAATCCGCTTGCAATAAAGCTTCTTATTATAGAAATGGCGTTTTTCGTAAGTCTTAACCTAATTTGAATTTTTGTTAAACAAAGCATCAAACATTGAGTTATGCCGCTGATGATTAAAGCTGTATTGTGGTTAGTGGTGGGTTTCGTGCTTATGGAAACCTTTTCATGGTGGATTCACAAGTATATCATGCATGGGGTTTTATGGAAAATTCACAAAACACACCATCAACATACAAAGGGTTATTTTGAATTGAATGACCTTTTTACACTCCTTTTTGGAGGAGCGGCCGTAGTGCTGATCTTCTTAGGAGTTGAAAATTTAGATTACAGGTTTTGGTTAGGTTGCGGAATTAGTTTGTACGGAATGCTTTACTTTGTTTTACACGATGTACTCATTCACAAAAGATTAAAGCTTCTTGGTCGACCAAAGTCTAAATATTTAAAAGCAATTACAAGGGCACATAGGGCGCATCACAAATCAAAAGAAAAAGACGATTCAGTATCGTTTGGTTTGTTTGTAGTGCCGAAAAAGTATTTTAACGAGGAAGGAGAAAGTTAGCCGTGGCGAATTATTCAATCAAAGATTTAGAACATTTATCAGGAATTAAGGCCCATACTTTACGTATTTGGGAACAGCGCTATAACCTTATTAATCCTAAGAGAACAGAAACCAATATTAGGTTTTATGATCAAGACGACCTGAAGCTTATTCTGAATGTGTCACTGTTAAAAGACAATGGCATTAAGATATCGAAGATTGCCGAAATGACTCGGGAACAATTGAACGAAGCCATTATCAATATTTCAGATAGCAGCACCAACTTCGCTGATCAGATTTATGCCCTTACCTTGTGCATGATTGATTTAGACGAACAGCGCTTCGAAAAAATAATAAATTCAAATACCCTTAAGCATGGTTTTGAACGAACCATGACAAACTTGGTAATTCCGTTTTTATCTAAAATCGGAGTAATGTGGCTTACAGATGCCATTAACCCTGCTCAAGAGCACTTTATTAGTCATTTAGTGCGACAGAAAATTATGGTTGCTATTGATGGTCAACAGACCAATATTGATAGTTCTGCAAAAAAATATATGCTGTTTTTACCAGAGGGGGAGCTTCATGAGCTCATATTGCTTTTCGCAAATTATCTCATAAAATCAAGAGGCGGAAGAGTGATATACCTTGGCCAAACATTACCCATTACTGACTTAAAGATGGCGCATGAAATTTATGAGCCTGAGTATTTATTAACTGTGCTTACTGGTAAACCTCAAAACTCTACACCGAAAGAATACATTGAAGAGCTATCAAATCTTTTTCCTAGTTCAGAAATTTTAGTCAGTGGACGGCAGGTGGTTGGTCAAGACCTAGAACTACCCAATAACGTTACTATCCTGGCAAGCCTTAATGACCTGATCACTTTTGCGGAAGAGAATTCCACAGTCGATACCCCATAAGGGTAATATTTTCTACACTAGAAGTGATGCCTTAAAAAATGATGACATTCTGAAAGAATTATTTTTTAGGAACACAAATTTTTTCAAAACACCTTTCTATTTCCTTTTAGGCAATTAATCGTGCCTTTTATATTGATTTTTAGATCGATGCGGGGTCTAAAACTAAATCGTATTTTAAAAAACATCATGGTTTTTGTTTGTATTTTGTTTAACCTTTATAGATATTTGTTAAACAAAATTAAAAAGACAGCCATGACAGTTCTAGAATACAACCACGAGATCGGACTAATGAGTAAGTCACTAAAACCTTTTGCTCTAAAGCTGACTAGAGATTCTGAAGACGCAAATGATTTGCTTCAGGAAACTCTGATGAAAGCGTACAAGAACAGAGATAAGTTTTCTGAAGGAACAAATCTCAAGGCATGGTTGTATACCATAATGAAAAATACCTTCATCACTAATTATCAGAAAATGATGAGAAGAGGTACTTTCATTGACACCACAGATAATCTTCATTTCATAAATTCTTCGAGCACTAAAATTGAAAATAATGCTTACGGAGATTTTACTCTTAATGACATCAATAAGTCAATCGATCAACTTGATGATGTATACAAAATACCTTTCATGATGTACTTCAGAGGGTTTAAATATCAAGAGATTGCTGATAGAGAACAAATTCCGATTGGCACAGTAAAAAATAGAATTCACATTGCTAGGAAACTTTTAAAGGATAAATTAAGCGTATATAAGTCACGTTAATAAATATCCTCGATGAGTAAAGGCAAGGTGGTAGTTATAGGTTCTGGTTTTGCTGGTTTTTCAGCAGCCATATGCCTAGCCGATAAAGGATTTAAAGTTAAGATATTAGAAAAAAACACCTCCATTGGAGGCCGAGCCCGACAGTTTACAGAGTCGGGCTTTACTTTTGATATGGGGCCGAGTTGGTATTGGATGCCCGATGTGTTCGAATCCTTCTTCAATCATTTTGGGAAAACCACAGCCGATTATTACGAACTAATCAGGCTAGACCCTTCCTATCAGGTAATCCACGGTAAAAATGATTTTATGCCTATTCCTGCCAATATGCAGGAAATAGAAAAATTATTTGACTCAATTGAGCCGGGGGCAGGAAATCAATTACGGGAATTTCTGAAAATAGCCGAGTATAAGTACGAAGTAGGAATTAATAAATTCGTTTATAAACCTAGCCGTTCCGTACTCGAGTTTGCAAACTCAAAACTAGCCATTGACGCTGTGAGGCTTCAAATCTTTCAATCAATGGCTAAGCACGTTCGAAAATTTTTTAAGAACGAACGGCTTATCCAGCTAATGGAGTTTCCAGTGCTGTTCTTGGGAGCCCTTCCAGAAAATACTCCGGCCATGTACAGCTTAATGAACTATGCGGATATGGCATTAGGAACTTGGTATCCTAAAGGTGGAATGTATAAAATCATTGAAGCGCTGGAAAGCTTGGCCAAAGAAAAAGGAGTTGAAATTCTTACCAATCACGAAGTAACTTCCATCAATTATATAGGAAAGAAAGCCACTAGCGTTAGTACAAACCACGGTGATTTTACGGCTGATGTTGTAGTGGCTGGCGCTGACTATCATCATGTGGATAGCATGTTGCTCGATAGTGAGACTAGAAATTACGATGAGGCTTATTGGGACAAACGAGTAATGGCTCCGAGTTCGCTCCTATATTATATTGGGGTAAACAAAAAATTAGACGGACTTCTTCATCACAATTTATTTTTCGATACAGATTTTGGGCCGCATGCGCATGATATTTATACCGTAGCAAAATGGCCAGAGAAACCACTTTTTTATATTTCGGCACCTTCCAAAACAGATGACACCGTTGCGCCAGAAGGCTGCGAAAATATTTTCATGCTCATTCCTGTGGCTCCTGGTTTAGATGATACCGAAGAAATTAGAGAACACTATTTCGACCTGATTTTGGAACGAATGAAGGATAGAATGGGGCTCGACTTTAAAGAAAACATAGTATACAAGCGATCTTTTGCTCATAAAGATTTCGTAAGTGACTATAATGCTTTTAAGGGGAATGCGTATGGTTTGGCGAATACACTAACCCAAACTGCAATTTTAAAACCTCAATTGGCAAACAAAAAGTTAAACAATCTGTTTTACACCGGTCAACTAACCGTGCCAGGCCCTGGAGTTCCTCCAAGTTTAATCTCTGGGCAAGTGGTGGCAAAAGAAATTATCAAGGATTTTGCCTAAATGGCGAATAGATTTTGTAAATTATAATGATGGATTTATTCAACCAAACCTCATTGGAGTGCAGTAGGCTAATTACCCAGCGCTACAGCACATCATTCACCTTAGGCATAAAAACCTTAGACAAGAAATTCCATCTGCCTGTATATGCCATCTACGGCTTTGTGAGGTATGCCGATGAGATTGTGGATACTTTCCACGATTATGACAAAAGAACACTTCTTCAAGATTTTAAAGCAGAAACCTACAAGGCGATTGAAGATGGCGTAAGCTTTAACCCTGTTCTGCATTCATTTCAGTTAGTGGTGAACCAATACAAAATTGACCATGACTTGATCGAAGCATTTCTATACAGTATGGAACTGGACTTGGAAGAAACCACATATGACAAAACGGGCTATGAACAATATATATATGGTTCGGCCGAAGTGGTGGGGTTAATGTGTTTAAAGGTGTTCTGCGAAAACAATCAAGAGCTTTATGACTCGCTTGTAGCGCCTGCTAAAAAGCTTGGCGCTGCTTTTCAGAAAGTAAATTTTATAAGAGACATTAAAAGTGATTACGAAGAAAGAGGACGGGTTTATTTTCCGGGCGTAGATTTTAACCAGTTTACCAAACCCGCAAAGGATTTGATTGAGCAGGATATTCAAAAGGATTTTGACGAAGCACTGGAGGGAATTCTTCGTTTGCCCAAAGGGGCTAAACTGGGGGTCTACCTGGCTTATAGGTACTATTTAAAGCTTTTCAGAAAAATAAAAAGGCTGCCAGCTTCGCGTATTAAACAAGAAAGAATAAGGATAAAGGACAGCATGAAAATGCGTATTCTGCTGTTGACTTATTTTCAACATAGAATCAAAGTACTCTAGTTTTCGTTTATAAGTAGAGTTTAGATAATCGTAGAAATTTTAAACAAAATAGTTAAACACTTGTTTGTTACCGCATGTTTGACCTCACTGTAGAAATCGATCCCAGTTCAGGCTTCTGTTTCGGAGTAGTATACGCCATTGAAATGGCCGAAGATATTCTGGACGAAACAGGTATGCTTTATTGCTTGGGAGATATTGTGCATAATGATGAAGAGGTGAGGCGGCTTGAGTCTAAAGGATTGAAAATTATTAATCATGACGAGCTCAAGGAAATAAAGAATGCTCCGGTCTTGATTCGAGCTCATGGCGAACCGCCTTCTACCTACCAACTGGCTTTAGAAAATAATATTGAATTGATCGATGCTTCTTGCCCCGTAGTTTTAAAACTTCAGAATAGAATCAAAAACTCATTCGATAAGGAAGAAAACATCTACATCTATGGCAAACATGGCCACGCTGAAGTAGTTGGGCTTTTAGGTCAGACCAATGAAGAAGCTGTAGTTTTTCAAAATCTAGAAGAACTTGATTTAGCTACATTACCTAAAGAAATAACGCTTTACAGCCAAACCACAAAAAGCACCGATAGCTTTTATGAAATAAACAAGGTGCTGGCAGATAATGGAATTACAGTAAACACAAATGACACGATTTGCCGTCAGGTTTCAAACCGCGACAAAGAATTGAGAAATTTTGCCAAGAATTACGATCGAATTGTGTTTGTGAGTGGCACAAAATCATCAAACGGAAAGGTGCTTTATAATGTGTGTTTAGATCAAAATCCGAATACTTATTTTGTTTCCTCAGTTGCCGATTTGAAAGCTGAGTGGTTTGGTAAAAACGAACGTGTTGGCATTTGTGGAGCTACCTCTACGCCAATGTGGCTAATGCAAGAGGTTCAGCAACACTTGCAGAATCTCTAATTGATTATTCCTTTCTTTGTAATATGAATAGCATCAAAAATCATTTTGGGGTGATTATCGCGCTAATCATTATTATGACTTGGGGAGTTTGCCTTGCCTTTGGCTTGAATTTGAATATCAACTTTTCATCTCCTTTCACTTATCTGCTTATTCTGGTTCAAATGCATTTGTATACGGGTCTTTTCATTACCGCCCATGACGGAATGCATGGTACCATATCTAAAAACAGGCAAACCAATAAACTAATAGGCACGATTAGCGCCTTATTATTCAGTTTCAATTTCTATCATAAACTTTTTCCCAAGCACCACGAACATCATAGATTTGTAGCTACGGATAAAGATCCTGATTATCACAACGGGGGCTTTTTTTCTTGGTATTTCAGCTTTTTAAAACAGTACATTACTTGGCAGCAAATTGTGTTAATGGCCATTAGCTTCAATATTTTAAAGCTCTTTTTTCCGGTGGAAAACCTAATACTGTTTTGGATGCTACCCGCTGTACTCTCTACTTTCCAGCTTTTCTATTTCGGCACCTATTTACCCCATAAAGGCCATCACTCCCCCGACAATAAGCACTTTTCGCGAAGCCAAAAGAAGAACCACCTTTGGGCGTTTTTAAGCTGTTATTTCTTTGGCTACCACTATGAGCATCATGATTCACCAGGTACGCCTTGGTGGCAGTTATATAAGGTGAAGGGGGAAATTTAATCTGAATTTTTAGAAAAAATGAAGGCCACACTTCAGTGTAGCCTCAATTCAAAATTTGGATTATTTTATCTTAATGCGTGCTATCTGTGTCAATGGCGCCATCTACAATATTAATGGTTCGTTTGCCATAGGCCGCGTTTTCTTTGGAGTGCGTTACCTGCACAATCGTCATTCCTTCGCTGTTCAGTTTTTGGAAAAGCTTCATAATTTCTTCAGCTTGATCTGAATGAAGATTACCCGTTGGTTCATCTGCCAAAAGCAATTTTGGCTGACCAATTAGCGCACGTGCTACGCCTACCAATTGCTGCTGCCCGCCTGAAAGCTGCTCTGGGAAAAGATCTTTCTTCGCTACCATCTGGAATCGGTCTAGCATTTCGGCCACCAAACTTTTTCTTTCAGAAGATTTAACGCCTTTATATAAAAGTGGGGTTTCGATGTTTTCGTAAACTGTCAGTTCATCAATTAAATGATAAGCCTGAAAAACGAACCCGATATGGTGTTTATGAAGTTCAGATCGCTTTCTTTCCTTCATCTTATGAATAGGCTCATCTAAAAAGTAATACTCACCTTGCGAAGGCTCGTCAAGCATACCAATAATATTCATCACCGTGGATTTTCCAGCGCCACTTGGCCCCATAATAGTAACAAACTCGCCTTGCTTAATTTCTAGATCGATACCCTTAAGTATGAAGGTTCTTTGGTATTTTGAATCGACAAACTTATCGACATCTTTTAGTTTAATCATTGTGGTTGATTTAGATTCTGACCTTTCTGCATTTACCAATTAACATGCCAAGGCCTAATTTATTCATACTAAGTAGTTAAGCAAAATTTCCTTGTTCAATAATGTACAAATTCGGTCACCTTCGTTCGATTTTGAGACTTCTTTTAATTTGTACCAGCTTCTAAAATGTATAGAAGCTTGGGGTGTCTTGGGGCGGAAAAAACATCATTGCACATAAAAACGCAATAATTGAAAGCACAAAACCAATCATAAAAGTGGTGTATGCTATTCGTAAGAGTCGATATTTTTTACCTAGAACTACCCCTAAAAAATAAATGTCTTTGGTAAGGCTTCCGTATAGGTAATCGCTGTCTTTCATCATCTCTCGCATTCCCCATTGGTAGCGGTCTAATTTCATTTTATGAAAATTACCAAAGAAGAGCAGGTTGGTTTTTTTGTTCAAAACGTCTTCATCGGTGAATACACCAGATGAAACATTGGGTCTTGTGGCTAGAATTGCGAATACAATTGTAAATAAACATACTACCACCAGCATAATGGTTGGAATTACCAAGTTTGGGTATTCATATAATTTTCTAACCAAAACCGAAACCACTACAGAAAGAATAATGGTGTTTACCGAAATCATAATGTTGGCCTTGTTATCTGCCATAGCACTTAACTCTAAATGATTTTTAGAGGTAGTTCTAAACATTGTTTCAATTCCTCGGTCGGGTTTTTGGGCTGCTTTTCGTTCTAGCTTTTCTACTTTCTCTTCGAGCTTCTTAATGTAGTTATCGTTTTGCCCCTTATTTTTCTTTTTTATTGACTTGAGGTTTTTCTTTTTAATAGGCTCTAAATGTTGTTTGCCATATTCAGTAAAATACTCATGATCTTTAAAGAAGTTGAAGTTCATGGTATTCCAGTCCTCCATTTTTATTTCATGCCCTTTAATTTTTTCTACTTCAGTATGCATTTTTTCAGCAATCATACTGTAGTCGTTGCATGCCAAGTGATGTAAGTCGGCATCGCACAGCACCTCTTCTAACAAGTTTTTTGGGGCTTGAGGCATTTGAGTAGCCAAAATACAGCCTTCAACTTTTTGGATGTTTTTTTCGGGGTAACCCTCTTTAATCAGAAACTGACGGGCCATTTCGGCACTCGTTTTTTCATGTTTTATGCAACCAGATTTATAGCCTAAATCGTGAAACCAAGCAGCAATGGTTACAATTTCAAGATCTTCATCAGAAAGGCCACTTTCTTTACCTATGGTTTCTGCGGCCTTCACTACCCTACTGGTGTGGTATAGGTCGTGATAAACAAAGTCAGAAGGAATGTCGTTTTCTAAGACATCTTTCGCATACAATGCTACCTTTTCTAAAATCAAATTCTGATCAATCATTGCTTAAATATAATCTGCTCATTTTGGATTACATAAAACTACCTGCTCTGGTGAATTATATATCTACTATTTTTGTTCGGATGAACATGAAACGAACGTCTATTCTATTCATTATTATATACCTGCTTACTTTTCCCTCTTCGGTTTGGGCTCAAAATAAGGGTGATTTCCCTTATAACCTCGAATCACCTTCTGAAACTTACCGGCTTCCTGCAATTTTAGAGGAGGTGTCAGCCCTTAGTTATTACGCACCAAATCAATTAGCTACACTGAATGACGAACAGGGTAGGGTTTATATCTATGACTTCAACAAACGGGAGATAGTTCAACGCATTCGATTCGAAGGCAATGGAGATTTTGAGGGCTTAGAATTGGTTGGTAAAAACATGTACGCTATTAAAAGCAATGGTAAGCTGTATAAGTTCAATATTGATATTGAAGGGGTTGTTGAGTCGATTGATACTCCCTTTACTTCCGAGAATAATATTGAAGGCTTGGGGTACGACAAGAATAGTAATACATTATTGATTGCCCTAAAAGGAAAAGGAGATATTGACCATGTGAAGGTTAAGGGAAAGGCAGTGTATGGCTATAATCTAACCACTGAAAAGTTTTCGAAAACACCTCTTTTCGTTTTACAAGACAAAGACCTTGAACGGGTACTTGGGTCGAACAGCACAAAATTTCGACCATCTGGAGTAGCGGTTCATCCTATAAGCAATGAAGTTTATATGATTGCTTCCGTGGGTTCTGCATTGGTTGTTTTTAATAATGACGGTAGTCCTAAAAATCTGAGTATTTTAAAGAGAAGTCTTTTTCCTCAACCAGAGGGCATTGCCTTTATGCCTAATGGCGACTTGTTTATATCTAATGAAGGGGAAGATGGAGGAACTATCCATCGTTTCAAAATGAAACAAAAGTGAACCGGTTAATTTTTACACAGTATTACTGCTCTATGAAAAGCATTGTTATAATTACCTTAAGTCTGTTTTTATTCGCAACGTCTGTATATGGTTTTCAAGAAAAGGAACAGCCCATTTACTCGGTTTTTCTGGTTGGCGATGCGGGTGAACCAGGTGAAAACCCTGTTTTGGACCTACTGAAAATAGAACTAGATAAAGTGGGCGATCGTGGTGCAGTGCTGTTTCTAGGTGATAATATCTATCCTCAAGGTATGCCACCTAGAGGGCATAAGCTAAGACCAGATGCAGAAATTGCTATTGATGGACAAATCAACGCGGTTAAAGATTTTCAGGGTAAAAAATTCTTTGTACCTGGCAATCACGATTGGGCACAAGGCCGGCCTGATGGTTTTGATTGGCTAAAGATTCAAGAGAAATATGTGGAAGATAAACTCGATAGCCAAGATGTTTGGGTTCCGACCAGAGGTTGCCCTGGCCCCGTTGAGGTTGATTTAAATGAAAATATCACACTGATTGTGGTAGATACCCAATGGTTTTTACACCGTGGTGACAAACCTGCCGAAGGCTCAGACTGTGAGGCAATTACTATTGTTGATGTAATGGCCAATTTTCAAGATGCCCTAAAAAGGAATGCTCATAAAAAGGTAATAGTAGCTTCGCATCACCCTAAATACACTTATGGAATTCATGGAGGTATTTTTAGTCTAAAGGATCATATTTTTCCATTGACGGCCTCTAGTAGAACTAAGAATTTATATATCCCTTTGCCTGTTTTAGGCTCTATATATCCGTTATACAGAAAATGGTTTGGTAATATTCAAGATACAGCCCATCCGGTCTATCGTCAGTTTCGAGACGCGATGGTTTTGCTTATGAAAAACCATCCAGATATTGTTGATGTAGCTGGCCATGAACATGCGCTTCAGCATATTAAAAAAGAAGGGATAGACTTTATAGTAAGCGGATCGGGCTCGAAAAATAATGCACATGTAAAGCAAAAAGGAGATGCCTTGTTTGCCACCAACACCGTAGGCTATGGTCGTTTAGATTACTATTCAGATGGAAAAACGGAATTAAAATTTATTACTCCAGCAGATGAAAAACCTTCTGAAATATATAGTAAAGTTCTTTCTGAAAAACCTTTTAAACCAGCTCCGGCTAATTTGTTAAAATCCTTTGCTAATGTATCTTTTGCTGGAAAAGACACTCTTTTTGCGGCAAGTGAGCTTTATCATGAGCGAAGTAACTTCCATTTAAAAATGTTTGGAGAGAACTATCGAAATGAGTGGGCAACTAAAATCAATGTTCCGTTTTTTGATATTGGAAGCGAGAAAGGCGGGTTGAAAATTATTAAAAGAGGAGGAGGGCACCAAACCATTTCGCTTAGGTTAGAAGCTGCAGATGGAAAACAGTATGTGCTGAGGTCGATGGACAAGAACCCTGCGCTTACCTTGCCTCAAGAATTTCGTCAAACCTTTATTAAGGACATTGTTCAAGATGGAATTTCGGCTTCGCACCCGTATGCACCTTTTATTATTCCCACACTTGCCGATGCCGCAGGGATTTTCCACGCCAATCCAAAAGTGGTATATATTCCTGACGATCCAAGGTTTGGAATTCACAGACAAGATTTTGCGAATACGTTGGCATTGTTTGAAGAGCGAGCCAACAAAAAGAATATTGAAGAGCCCTTTTTTGGAGAAGGAGACGATGTACTCTCTAGTCCAGATTTGTATGAAAAACTTAGAAAGGATAACGACAACCATGTAGACCAAGTTTTTGTGGCTCGAAATCGCCTTTTTGATTTTTGGCTAGGTGATTGGGACCGTCATGATGACCAATGGAGATGGGTAGAGTACGATAAAAAGGATGACGAAAAACTATACAAGCCCATTCCAAGAGATAGAGATGTAGCCTTTTTTGCAGGTGAAGGAATTTTTAAAAAAATAGCGTCTTCAAAATGGGCTCAACCTGCGCTTAGGGGTTTTCACGATGACATTGATTATATGCCAAGTATGGGTTCTTACCGAATCCGTTACTTCGATCGTATTTTTATGACTGAAGTTTCAATGGGGGAATGGCTTGAACAGGCACGTGAATTAAAAGCTGCCCTAACCGATGAAATCATTGAATCTTCGATTAGACAATGGCCCAATGAAATTTATGACCTACACGGAGAAGAGATAATTAGAAAACTGAAAAACAGGAGGGACAACCTAGAGAAATATGCTAAAGAATATTACCTATTGATTTCAAAAGAGGTAGATATTTTGGCTAGTGACAAACAAGAACTCTTTAAAGTAGAAAGGTTGGATGATGAGCATACTAAAGTTGTGGTTCATAAAATTTCTAAAAAAGGAAACCTAGATAAAATCATTTATGAACGCACATTTAAAACCTCGGAAACAGATGAAATACGCCTTTTTGGTTTTGATGGAAACGATAGGTATGAAATTACTGGGGAAGTAAATAAGGGCATTAAAGTAAGAATTATTGCTGGAGACGATGATGATGTTATTATTGACAATAGTAAGGTGAGAGGCCTCGGAAAAAAGACAATTGTTTATGACACCAAGAGCGGAACGGATTTAGAAACCAGTTCAGAAACCAGAGATTTAACAACAGATAAAGACCCCAATATTAATGCTCATAATCGTCAGGAATTTGATTTTAACCTGTTGGCTCCTTTGGTATCTGTAAACTACAATTCAGATGACGGATTGTTTTTAGGAGGAGGGGTTTTAATTAAAACTGATGGTTTCAGAAAATCTCCTTATGCTACTAAACATAAGATTTCTGGTAACTATGCCGTAGGAACTTCTTCGTATCAATTCTCTTACGACTTAGACGTAATTGATGCTTTCGGAAAGTTGGATTTTGCGTTATCGGCTGATGCTAAGGCTCCTAATTTTGTAAATAACTTCTTTGGAATGGGTAACGAAACGCCTTACGATAAAGACATTGAAGAGAGGTATTACCGAACCAGATTTGAAGAGTATTCGATAAGACCAACCTTAACCTTGAGTCTTGGCAAAGGTGCTTCTATAAATTTCGGGCCTACTTTCAGAACAGTTGAGGTTGAGGAAAGTACAGATCGTTTTATCAATGATTTTGCAAATACCGACCCTTTGGGAGCAAGTGTTTTTGAACAGAAAGTGTATGCGGGTGGAACTTTTGGTTTTCATTTTAATGAAACCTTAGGCCAGCTCATTCCTAAGACTGGATTAAATTTTAATGCTGTTTTAGACTATAACGCTGGTTTTAACTCCTTTTCTGGCAATAGTGCCCAACTCAAAACCGATGCTTCTTTCAGGTGGAGTTTTCGGGAGCCGTCTAGAACGGTATTTGCCACCAGAATGGGTTACCAAAAAGTATTCGGAGACTATGAGTTTTTTCAGTCGGCACAGCTCGATGGTTTTAGTACTTTAAGAGGCTACAGGCGTTTTCGTTTTTCAGGCGAAAGTAGCTTGTATCATCAATTGGAAATGCGAGTGAAACTATTCGATTGGAGATCTTTTTATTTTCCTTCACAAGTGGGAATGATCTTGTTTAACGACTTAGGTAGAGTTTGGGTAGATGGAGAGTCATCTAATAAAATCCATCATGGATATGGTGGTGGCCTTTACGTTACCCCATTCAACTTTGCTGCCATCAACATCTTACTAGCTGTTTCAGAAGAAAGCGTTTTACCACTAGTTAAGTTTGGGTTCTATTTTTAAGTCTACAATTAAACATCAGGTAAATCTATAAAGAAGGAAGTTCCTTTTCCGAGTTCGCTTTCAAATGAAACCGTACCTCCGTGTATTTCTACAAACTGTTTAACAATGATAAGGCCTAGCCCTGTGCCCTCAATGTCGCCAACATTTGTAGCACGCGAAAACGATTCGAAAAGCCCTTTTTGGTCTTTCTCTGGAATTCCGATACCGAAATCTTTGATTTCTACACGAACGCCCACCTTTTTATAAGTTACGATAACTTCTGGGTCGGGCCTGTTTTCAGAATATTTTAAGGCATTATTAATGAGGTTTGAAAGCGAATGACCAATAAGCTGACTGTCGAGTTCAACTTGCCGTTCTTCACCTTCAATTTTAACCAGTACATTCCGAGATTTATGCTGAACGCTGTTTTCTAAAACGACTTGCTTAATAATACCTGTTAAAGAGGTAATGTCTTTTTTAATTACTGTTTTACCAACATCCAATCTACCAAGTGTAAATACATCTTTGAGCAAGGAATTCATCCTTTCTAGCTCTGTTCTTATTCGGCCAACATGTTTTTTGAGTTTGGTATTGGGGTTAGGGTCAGCGTCTAAATACATGTTGATGAGCTCGTTGCTCGACTGAATTGTTGTGAGCGGAGTTCTAAATTCATGCGAGGCCATTGAAATGAAACTCGACTTCAATTTTCCCAGTTGCCTTTCTTTCTCAAGCGCTTTAATTCTTTCAGAAATATCACGTGTAGATGACTGTAAGTATAGGAAGTTTCCATTAGAATCTTCTATTGAACTGTATGATGATTCTACCCATACCCATTCTTCATCTTGGGCCTGAATTCTATACGTGACTTTAACGTTTTTGCTTTTATTTTCGATTACCTGGTTAATAACCGACTGAACAAAGGGCTGCTCTTCAGGATGAATTAAATCAGAATAGAAAGTGTCTAAAAGAGCGTCTTGTTCATAGCCAAGCAAGAATTTTAAAGATGGCGAAATAAATGAAATTCTGCCTTCAAAGTCTTGTAAAGCAATAACATCTCCTGAGTTTTCAGAAACCAGTTTGTATTGCTCTTCTTTTTCATGCAGTTTCTGTTCTGTTAGTACTTTTTCTGTTATATCACGCTTGTTACTTCTAATAAAGATGATTTCACCTGAATCATTCAGAATTACTCCCCCTTGTGCTTCTAACCAACGCCAGTTATTCTCTTTGTCTCTAAATCTGAAAGTAATTTTTTCATCTTTTAATTTTTCATCTATCGTAGCTTTCATTCTGTTAGCCACTTCAGGTAAGTCTTCGGGGTGAATGAATGACATTGAGTTTTGGCCAATCATTTCGTAGGTTTCGTAGCCTAAAATATCTTTCACTGAAGGCGATACAAAGTCATAAACACCATCTGGGTTCATGAGTGTAACAATGTCGTGCGAGTTTTCTGTAATGAGCTTGTAACGTTCTTGGCTTTCTTTTAATTTTTGAGCGGCAATAAATCGCTCTGTTACATCTCTGGTTGAAGTAAGCAGATATAAAGGGTCACCCTCGCTGTCGGTAATTAAACCTCCTCTACTTTCTAGCCATACATAATGGCCGTTTTTATGCTTGGCTTTAAAGGTGACACTGGCCATTTTCGTCTCTTGATTAATTACGTTTAGCATGGCTTGCGATACCTGAATAAGGCCATCTTTTTCGATGAACTCACGTAGTCTAAGCGCTTCTAACTCGGTGGCGTCATAACCAATGATATCTTTAGAGGCCGGGCTTACAAAAATGAAAGTTCCATCGGGAGTTTGTAAGCAAATACAATCACTAGAGTTTTCAGAAATGAGCTTATACTTGGCCTCACTTTCTCTCAGTTTCGACTGCGCTTGTTTAAGTGAAGTAATGTTTGAAAGTGAGCCTACAATTCTTTTTGGAAGGCCTTTGCCTTCACTATAGAGTATTTTTGCCTTAATAAAAATCCATAGCATTAGGCCATCTTTCCCTACCATTCTAGTCTCCATTTCAAGTTCTTCATTTTTGGTTTCGAACTTATGGTGAATGAGCTGAAGAAATTCTAGCCTGTCTTCTTCATGAATAAATTTTGCTAGCAGGTTTTTATCTAGTGGGTTTTTTTGAGGTTTTAAACCCATTGCCTCCCAGAATTGAGGCGAGAGATAAGATTTAGACTTTTTAAAATCGTATTCCCAAATCACATCATTGGTTCCTTCCACCGCCAGTTGGTAGCGGTCATTACTTTGCTTCAGTTCTCTTTCTAATGATTTTCTAACCGTGATATCCTGAAGAATGGTGATGTAACAAGGTTCGTTTTGAAATTCCAGCGGCATTGTCGAGGCGCTTACCCAATATGACCCTCCCTTATTGTTCTGGAGCATGAGCTCGTGATTTTGTACCGATCCGTTTTTCACTAAGGTTTCGAGGTATGACTTACGCCCTTCAAAGTTTTGGTAAAACTGAATTACTTTCTTTCCCAAAAACTCGTCAGGGTTCATTCCATATACCTCAAAAAGCATCTCGTTGGCAAAAATTGCTTTTCCAGTATTTTGAGTTGAAATGAAAACGGGGTCGGGTAAAGCCTCTACAATGCTTTTAAGCCGCTGCTGGCTTAACTCTAAATCTCTTCTAGATCTTCTGATGTCGTCTATATCGGTAGTGATGCCATCTAGCCGAACGGGTTTACCTTCTTTATAAAATACTTTAACCCTATCGCGTACATAACGGTAGTTGTCTTTTCCCCTTAGAGCCCTATACGCATAGTTGCCGCTACCTACATTAAGAACGTTTACCACTTCATCAAGAATTCGTTCTTGGTCATCAGGGTGAATTGTGCTTTGCCATTCCTCTATGGTGGAGGCTGCTTTGTCATAAATTTCACCCGGAGTTCTGGTTAATGGATCGTTTAAATAAATAATTTCATAGGGCTCTACCGACATGTCGATACTCCAAACTACTTCTAAGAGGTTTTTGACTACAGACTCATAATTGATACTTTTTGCGTTTGTATCTGGTATTTCGCTTGTAGAATCATCGAAAACGTTTTGCATAACAACTATGGCCTCTGTGAATTAATTTGTCTAAATTTAAGATAGCATATTCAGTAATTACTGACAAAAAAACAATTCACCCAACACACCTAAATAGAAATTAAAAATGGCTGTAATCAACAATGACTATGACCAATCTCCAAGAATTCTCATAGTTGAAGATGAACCTTTTATTGCGGAAAACCTGCAGGAAATGCTGGGCATTTTCGGTTATGAACAAACCGAAATTGCTAATTCGGCAAATCAGGCAATCAAGGCAATTAAAGCCTCATTACCCGACCTTATACTGCTGGATGTAAAGATAAAAGGCGACCAAGATGGGATAGAGTTAGGAGGTATAATTCATGAGCAGTATAAAGTACCTTTCGTTTACATTACCTCTTATTCTGATAAAGAAACCGTTAACCGCGCAAAACACACTCGGCCATTAGGTTTTATTGTAAAGCCTTTTACCAAAGATGACGTTTATGCGGCCATTGAGGTAGCATTATTTAATAAACAAAGAATTGCGGCCAGCTCAGGCATTAGTAATATATCTACCCTAAACCCAACTACTTATAGCAATGACTCCATCTTCATTAAAAAGAAAACATTGCTAGAAAAAGTAAAGTATTCTGACCTAATGTGGATTGAAGCAGACGGGAATCATATCACTTTACATGCCACTAAAGAAAGAAGCTACACGGTTAGAAAATCACTGAAGGAAATTACGGATAAGCTTCCGAAAGATAAATTTCTTAGGGTACATAAATCGTTTGTAGTACAAGTAGACGCAGTTACCGCCATTGATACGAATCATGTGCATTTGGAAGACAAGAAAATTCCGATTGGCAGGTCGTATTACAATGCCTTTACAGCTACTTTGAATACGATTAGCGCAAGTTAATTTCTTCTGTAAAAAAGTAAGGGAACAGGATCGGCAGAATTCTTTTCGCTTACAGTAAAAAATCCGGAGCCATCTGTTGAAAAGCAGATGGCTTCTCCTTGTGGCTCGGCTGTATAGGCTAATCTGCTAGGTTTTTCAGTTAGCGCATCCTTAACCGTTGTTCCATTGGCTCTGGGCCAGTGGTAAATTTCAAAATAGGTTTTGATCAAAATTTCAGAACCATCCATAGAAATATCACCCCCCACAAAACCAGAGTAGGGCATGTTCATTAAAAACTCTGCGGTGTCCATTTCTATTAATGACTGAGGGTAAGGTAATTTGTAAAGCCCTACTTGCGACTCACGTTTAGAAACGATATAAATGTCTTTGGTCAATGGGTCAACCATTAGGCTTTCGGCATCCCGTGCCCCATTTGAATACACATAATTAATGGCTTCTAAATTCGGTAGTGTTTGCGTACTTGGAATATTTGCGATGTTCAAATCAGGTTCGGCTACTCTGTATATGGTTAAATTAGATCTTCTCGCGCTGTTGTCTCCAATGTCGCCCACGTATAAGTACTGAATAGCGTCATCAGGTCCAGGCCCCATCGCAATATCTTCCCAGTCTATATTTTGAGCTCCTTCTAATCTGGCTTTGCTGGCATCGGCCCCAGTTTTCGACATTAGATATACGATGGGTTCGCCACCGCTATCATTGTGTGTCCATAAATAGTTGCTGTTAGAACGGCTGGCTACAAGGCCTGAGGCTTCGTCAATATCTTCAGAAGCAATTGTACCTACTTCTTGCGCAGCGGAAAATAAATTACTGATTTCAGCATTGTCTGCTGGAGTATCATCGCCAGAAACTTCTTTACAACCTGCGGCTACAAATGTTGTTAGCACAAAAAGTATTAGTCCAGTTTTTAGGGTTTTCATTACAGCCTTAACGCTCATTTTCTTAAAAGTATTTCTGTTTGTTTTAGAAAAGACTTGGTGTAAACAAAAATAGCCTCGTTTGAGGCTATTAGATGTTGTTTTATTTTTTTGCCCGAACTTTGGCTACGTGTTCTGCGGTAACTTTATCGCCTTTGTTGCCCCAAGAGTTTCGAACGTAGTTAAGTACATCGGCAATGTCTTTGTCGTCTAAACCGGTTGCTGGCATCACTCCTTTATACTTTTTGCCATTTACAGTGATTTCACCTTGCTGGCCTTTAATCAACACGTTAATTGATCTGTCGAGGTCTTTCATTAAATAATCAGACTTAGCTAATGGAGGAAAAACATTGGCAATACCTTGTCCTTCGTTCATATGACAAGCCATGCAAAGCCCTTCGTAAACACTTTTGCCGTCAGCCATGCTCTTTTTTAACTCGGCATCTTGAACAGTAGTGAAGCTGAATGAAATTGTGGCAATGGCCAAAACCGCAAATAGAATGTATGTTTTTTTCATCTCTCTTAGATTGTATTGTTAGTAAAAGTATGAGAATATTTTGAAACCCGTAACTCTGAAAACAAAAAAGCCAGAAGTTGCTCGTTTCAGTTCGTTCTTATACAGAAACCGAACCAAAAACTAAATATTCTAAATATCTATCTCAACCTGGTTCCGAACTAAATCCTCGAACACCTCTCTTTGTCTGATTAGCTTTGCTTCGCCTTTGTAAATCAGAACTTCGGCAGGCTTTAACCTTGAATTATAGTTAGAGGCCATACTGAAGGCATATGCTCCAGCATTTTTGAAGGCAATAATGTCGCCTTCTTTTACCTCATTCATTTTTCTGTCTAATCCAAAAGTATCGGTTTCACAGATATAGCCCACTACGGTGTAAATTCGCTTTGTGCCATTTGGGTTCGACAAGTTCATTATTTCATGATACGAATCGTACATCATAGGACGAATCAGATGATTCATTCCAGAATCAACCCCTACAAAGGCGGTGGCTGGCGTGGTTTTAACTACGTTGGTTTTGGTAAGAAAAACACCTGCTTCACTCACTAAAAACTTACCCGGTTCAAACCACATTTCTAGCTCGCGGCCATATTCTTTACAGAAATCCTTAAAAGCCGCACTTAATTTCTCGCCAAGTTCTTCAATATCGGTTACAATATCGGCCTCTTTATAGCCTACTTTAAAGCCACTACCGAAATCGATAAATTCTAAATCTTTAAAGCTTTTTGCGGCATCAAATAAAATAGCGGCAGCCCTTAAAAAAACCTCGGCATCTAAAATGTCAGAACCCGTGTGCATGTGTAAACCCGTAACATTCAGTCCGTATGTATTTACAACTCTAACAATATGCTGAAGTTGATAGATCGAAATTCCGAATTTAGAATCGGCATGACCGGTTGAAATTTTCTTGTTTCCACCCGCCATAATATGTGGGTTTAAGCGGATACAAACCGGTACGGTATCATGGAATTCGTTTCCGAATTGTTCTAGAATAGAAATATTATCGAGGTTAATCATCACTCCTAATTCCACCGCTTCTTTTATTTCAGAAATAGAAACACAGTTGGGAGTATATAAAATTTGATTGGGCTCAAAGCCAGCTTTTAGCCCCAATTGTACTTCTTGAATAGAAACGCAGTCGAGTTCGGAACCAATGCTACGCAAGAGCTTAAGAATTGAAATATTTGTAAGGGCTTTAGTGGCATATTTTACCTTCATTTTAACTCCGCTAAAAGCAGAAGTAAGCTTTTTAAACTGAGCTTCAATTTTATCGGCATCATATACGTAAAGTGGAGAGCCATACGTTTCGGTAAGCTCCACTAAATCTACACCCTGAATGGTGTATCGGTCATTCACTAAATCCATTTCAAATAAATTAAGGGGCAAATATACTGTGTAGAAAAATAAAAAAGAGGAAGATCGACCAAACCTTCCTCTTTGAAAATGAGAATGAATATTTTTTACTCAATAATCACCCTTTTTGTAAGCGTTTTATTGTTCTGAATTACTTGTAAAATATATAAACCTTCTTTTTCATCTGAAATATCAATGTCGAAGCTAAAGCCCGATTCGCCTGATGAATCGGTTTTGCTATATATTACCTTTCCAGTTGGGCTTACAATTTTGACTTGTAATGGCCCGCGGCTAGTAGTTTCTATTTCTAGATCAAACCGCCCATCGCTTGGGTTCGGGTAAAAGCTTATGTCTTTAATTTCAAGCGGCTCCATTTTATCTGCTCCAACTACTTCTTTATCCTTGTCTTTTGCTGCGCGAATAAAAACTCGAGCTCGTGAGATTATATGGAAACCTTCATCATCATTATCGCTACCAAAACCCCATCCGCTAGAATTTCCACTGTCATTATCAAAGTCGAAGTCAAAATTCATACTGCCAAACCTGTTTTTCAAGGCGTCTCTAATCGAGTCCATGTCCATAATCTCGTCTCCATTCTGAAACATTTTCCCATTTTTGAAATGAAAATTTAGTTTATTTTGGAGTGAATCCATGTTCATAAAAAAAGGATCGTCATTATCAAAATTGAAAAAGAAGTTGTTGGTTCCAAAGCCTCCGCGCATCATTGATTCCATGTATTTGCGCATATTATCCATATCGAAATCAAACATGGATGGGCCGCTGCGGAAGGACCTTAATGAAGAGCCAAAACCTGAGTTTCCTCCGCCAAAGTTCCAGCCACTTAAATCGATGCCATTTTTCTCTAAATCCGGATCACCGTTAATTTCATCGTAGCTATCATATGTTTTTTCAAAAGTCTTGGTGTCATTCCCCTCTTTCATTACCACCTTGAGCTTTATTTTACCATCTTCAGTGGTATTTATAGAAACCGACTGCGATTGTCTACGTTCTTGGGTTTGTGCATGACCAACAAAACTGGTAGCGAGTAAAGTAATTATGGCAATGAATGCCACCATTTTTAGTGTTTTTTTATTACCTGACCTATTCATCTTTTTAACCTTTAAGTTGTTGATACGAAAGTATTTAATAAACGAAAATGGCATTGTTAAAAGGCGGTTAAATCATGTTAATTTTTGTTAAGCCCATAACCATGACCGTTTTATTAAAGTACTTTTGAACCATGAGTAGAATGAAGATAAGATGGTTGATAGGATTGCTGAGCATAGCCATGCTTGGTTTGATCTTCTTCCAGTTTTATTGGATCAAGGAAGTAACTAAGGTAAACGAAGAGCGGTTTACTCAAAATGTTCAGACAGCACTGAATGAAGTCACTAATAAGCTGGCCCGTTTAAACGACACCAACTTTTTGCAGACGGATGTTAGCCAAATGATGCCGAGTCCGCCAGAGCGAATGCAGCAAGGGGATAGTTTATCAAGTTTCTACCGGCCTCAAAACAGGCGCCCTGTGCCTTATGTTGATCAAAGTTTGATACAATTTGGTGTAGAAATAGACGAGGTGAATCAGAGAATTAACTTTCAAGTAAATTTTGATGCTTTGATTCAGGATTTTTATGATCAGGCCAACCCAAATTTTGATCAGGAGAGATTTCAGCTAGAGCAACAAATGAAGAATAGGTGGAGGTCTATTCAGAAAGACTGGGCAGAACATTTGGTAGGAAGTAACAACCTCTTTTCTAGGGTAAACCCAGCAGAGTTAGATACGCTTTTAAAAAGGGAAATGAGGAATCGCGGGATTGACTTAGAGTACAATTACGGAATTATTGAACGTAGAACGGGAAAGACCAATTTGATAAATACTTCAAGTGTAGATGATTTAGAGAATATCAAAAACTCAAAATTACAGGCCAACCTCTTTCCAACAGATTTACAGCCTAAAGATTATTTTCTAAGCGTTTATTTTCCGAGCCAAAAGCAATTTCTATTGAAGCAGGGTTTGTTGCCGCTATCAGCTTCAGGGCTGTTAATGCTAATTTTGATTGGTTGTTTTACATACGCTGTTGTAGTTATTCTTCGTCAGAAAAGGATTTCTGAAATCAAGAACGATTTCATTAATAACATGACGCACGAGTTTAAAACGCCTATTGCTACGGTTTCTTTGGCTACCGAAGCACTTCAAGATGCCGACCTTCGCAAGAATGAAGGCATAGTAGACCGATACATACAAGTTATTCGTGACGAGAATAAAAGGCTAGGGATGCAAGTAGAAAAGGTACTTCAAATTGCTAGTCTGGATAAAAAAGACTTTAGGTTGAAATTTGAAACTGCCGATGTGCATGATATTATTGAGAAGGCTTTGGTTAACATCGACATCTTGGTTCAAAAACGTCAAGGTTCAATTACCAGTCAGTTGTTGGCTTCAAACCCAATAATTGAAGCAGATAGGGTGCATCTCACTAATATTATTTATAACCTGTTAGATAACGCCAATAAGTATTCTCCAGAACCGCCAGAAATACATATTAGAACAGAAAACATTTCAACAGGCGTTATCATTAAAATATCCGATAAGGGCATTGGTATGAGCCGAGAAGATATTGACAAAATTTTCGAAAAATTTTACCGTGTTTCTACAGGCAATATTCACGATGTTAAAGGGTTTGGCCTTGGGCTATCTTACGTAAAAAACATTGTTGAAATGCACAAAGGAACCATTTCAGTGAAAAGCGACCTAGGAAAAGGAAGCACATTTAAAGTATATTTACCTTTCAATCATGGCTAGTTTTAAAATATTACTTGTAGAAGACGACCCTAACTTGGGTCAAATCTTAAACGAATACCTTTCGCTAAAAGGGTATGAAACGAAGCTTTGCCGCGATGGTGAGGAGGGCGTTAAGGCGTTCAAACGCGAAGCTTTCGATCTTTGTCTTTTTGATGTGATGCTTCCAAAAAAGGATGGTTTTTCTATGGCTAAAGAGATTAGGAGAGATGATAAAGTAACTCCAATTATTTTTCTCACGGCCAAATCTATGAAAGAAGACACCATTGAAGGCTTTAAAATTGGAGGTGACGATTACATCACCAAACCTTTTAGCATGGAGGAATTGCTACTGCGTATACAAGCCATACTTCGAAGGACGGCTGAAAAAAATCCTCAAATTTCAGATCAAAAGATTTTTGAGTTTGGCTCATTTCGATTTGATTTTGATAAACAGATACTTTCTTGGGATGGGGGTGAGAATAGGCTTACATCCAAAGAATCTGAGCTTTTAAGGTTATTGTGTTTGCATGAAAACCAGCCTTTAGACCGATCCACTGCGTTGAAAATTATTTGGAGAGACGATAGTTATTTTAATGCTCGAAGCATGGATGTGTACATTGCTAAGCTCAGAAAAATGTTGAAAGCAGATGAATCGGTTCAAATCATTACCATTCATGGGTCTGGTTTTAAGTTAATAACGGAGGGACATGCAGAAAAGGAATAGGTAATTAAAAGGTGTTGTCTTTTAACTAGTTAATATTTCGCCCTTCTTCGCTTTGAATTTTGACTCAAAAGGCCTATTTTACTTGGCTTGAATTCTAACATAATATTAATATCGTTTTTTTCTTTTTGGTGTTAGAAACTGCTAATTTTGGCTCTGTAAGCTTTATATTCCCAACTATATGATAAAAATTGTTCCTTCTATATCGATTATCAACGGAAAACTAACCCGCTTAAAACAAGGTGATTACGAACATGGTACTGTTTACAAAGACAGTCCGGTAGACATTGCTAGAAGGTTTGAAGATTGTGGGGTAAAGAAAATCCATATCGTTGATTTAGATGGAGCAAGAAGTGGCACTCCCGTAAACTATGATATTTTGGAATCTATAGTGGGCTACACAAAACTAAAAGTAGACTATAGTGGAGGTATCGCAACAGATGGTGATATCAGTAAAGCTTACGAATATGGAGCTACTTCAATTACCGCTGCCTCCATTGCTACTTCAGATAAAGAGCAGTTTGGTTCTTGGCTTGTTTCTTACGGAAGAGAAAAAATTATTTTAGGAGCCGATGCTAGGAATGGGAAAATAGCCATTAGAGGATGGCAAAAAGACACCAATATTGATTTGTTCGATCATATTGATTACTACTACATGCGTGGACTCAAATATGTAAAGAGCACAGACGTAGCTAAAGACGGTATTCAAGAAGGCCCTAACTTCGAGATGTATAAGGAAATCGTATCTCGCTTTAAAGGAATTCACGTGTTGGCCAGCGGTGGAGTAAGAAATATAGATGACATCAAAAAGCTAGAAGAAATTGGTGTTAAATCTGTAATTTTTGGAAGAGCATATTACGAAGGTAACTTGACTCTTAAAGACATAGAGAAGTTTATAGTAAGCCAATCTAAGTAGGCCTTTTAAAAGCTATAATTCAGTTTTATACTAAAGTTCCGGCCTACCTCATCTGAGTAGTAGCGTAATCTATTCATGTAGTCACGATAGCTATTGTTGAACATGTTTTCAACAGAAGCGTAAACGGCAATGTAGTTTTCTGATACTGGCACTTTAAAGCCAACGCTAAAACCAAAATTGGTATAACCAGCCGGTGCTGCCAAAAAGTCAAATACGGTTTTATCGTTCGTGAAAAGATCCGAATTTGTGGCATTCGCTTCTATTACTTCAGAAATACTCACCACCCTTGGTGCATTTCTTTGCTTGTCTACCATATCGGCTGATAGTGAAATGTATGGTTCTTTTAACCAACCGTCATTAAAATTGTAGGTAACTCCGGCTGATAGTCTATTGGCCGGAATATTGATTAGCGGCCCGTTATTCAACTGATCTTCTGCCTTTATCAGTGACAGTTTACCTGTAACATCAAAATGCTCATTGAGATGATATTTTAGATCTGTGTCTAGCCCAATAAACGAAGCATCTGTTTGAGTGTAACTCAATAAAGGGAAAGCGCCTTGAATGGTCAGTTCAACATTCTCTGGTCTTAAATAAATGTAATCATATATGTAATTGTAATAAGCAGATATATTTACATCGAAGTTCTCAGAGGCCTTTTCAAAGCTACTGATCCACTTAATGGCCTTTTCGCTTAAAAGGTTCTCATTTCCCATTTCAATGGCTGCAGAGCCATGGTGAAGCCCCCCACTGTATAGCTCGTTAATATGAGGCGCACGCCAGGCAGTTCCTAAATTGGTTCTGAAATTCCAGCCTGAAGGAAGAAAAAATACGGCTCCAAGCGAGCCGGTAATATTATTAAAATCAAATTCTGGCTTTAGAAGGTTGTTTTGTGAGTCAAAGCGTTTTACTAGGTAATGTTTATAGTCATATCGAACTCCCGCTTCCAATTCATAAGAATTTTGAATGTATCGCCATATGCCATGTACCCCTACAGTCCAATTGTCAAAATTGGGGATCAATGGTTTAATGCCAGTTTCTGAGTCGTTAGAATTTCCTTGAAAAAGAAAACTTGCGCCAATATCTCCCTTAAAATCACCAATCGGCTTCATGTCTAAGTCGAGTTCTACAGTATGAGTGATGAGCTCTAGCGAAAGCGCAGGAATGGTAGATCGGCCTCCTCGTCTAATGTCAAATTCTTTTCTTTGGTTTCTCTGAAGCCCATATTGCATGTTAAAAGTACCAAGGTTACTCCAATCTGTATGTCCATTTAATTTGAGTAGTTGGTGCTGAACGTGTTGCCTAGGATTATTGATGTCGTAACTGAATTCGCTGATGTATAACGGTCTGTCACTTCCAATAGCGCGTTCTAAATCGGTGAGGTTTCCTGTATGAGCACTTCTGAGCACACCCATTTCGGCATCAAAACTACTGAAGTATAATTCCAGCCCACCTTTTTCTTTATGATAACCCAGCCCAATTGAAAAATTTTTTTCTAGTGTACCGGTGTTAGTAAGTCTATAATTTGGTGCTTTAGAATCTCCAGCCTTTTTATAACTGCCCTGAAGTCTCCAGCCAAAGCCATTAAGTCCTTCAATTCCTCCTTCCACCATGGCACTACCAGTATACATGCCATTATTGGAATTGCCAACGGCATTGAATGAGCCAGAAATACCTGCTGTTTCTGGTAAATCTGGTGGATTTACTAAAATAACACCACCAATTGCATCGGAACCATATTTTACTGCCGCAGCCCCTTTAATTAATTGAAGATTAGTCGCTACAAATGGGTCAATTTCTGGCGCATGCTCTTGTCCCCACTGCTGACCTTCTTGTCTTATACCATTATTCAAAATTAGAATACGGCTGCTGTGTAAGCCGTGAATTACTGGCTTGGCTATATTTGGGCCTGTCTGAAGCATATTTACTCCAGACATACCTGAAAGAGTCTTTCCTAAAGATTCGCCACTCTTTCTAAAAAGCTCTTCTTTTTTAAACTCGAGTTGTTTTAAGGTTGCAATTTCTTCCGCTTTTTCAGCTTCAACTGTTACTTCGCTTAAATCTTTGATTTCAGGAACCAATTCTACCTGGATCTTAGTGTTTTTAGTGATGCTAATGGTTTCTTTATAAGGAGTATAGCCAACAAATCGTATTAAGATTTCATAGCTTCCTGAACAAAGATTCGTTATCTCAAACTCACCATTTTCGTTTGCAATTGCCCCATTCTGAGTGTGTGTAACTTCGATTGTGGCTAAAGGAATTGTTTCACCACTATTTTTTTCAACAATAACTCCAGAGAGTTTTAAGTCACAATTGGTTTGACCTATGCCAGAATAGTTAAAAAAGCCGAGAAGTAGAATTAATAAAGATAGACGCTTGAGAATCATAAGGCCAAAAGTATGCGTAAATGCAACTCCATTGCAACTATGAATTTTCAAAAGGTCAAAAGAGGTTAAAGAAGGTATTTATTTCTTCTCAAAAACCTCTGAGGGCTTAAATTTATAGAATATGTAGTAAAGAAAATTGAATGACAGCGCAGATTGGCTATCTTCTTTATTGGCAACTTTTGGTTGGTTGTTCTTTTTCTCTGTTGATTTTTCTAGAGTAATAGAATTTAGCTCGGTGCCTAAAATGGTCGACTCAGAAGTGCTTCGAGGTAGATCACGTTTTCCTTCCGTATGAAAATCTACAGGAAGAATACTATCTTGAGTAGCCACATTTTCTTGCCTAGGAATAGGTAAAAGCACTTCTTCACCCTCTTGACCCAAGGCACTCATAGAATGCATTGACATCCCTAAAATTCCGAAAGTGAAGATACGAAGTAGTTGTCTATTCATAGTATTTATCTCATGGGGCGATAAAATTAATAAAAAATCGCAATTATCTAAACGGTCAATATTTTATTTTGTTTAGTTTTCTTACCTAACCACTAACTTAGTGTTAAAACTCTGTAAACAATAATCTTATATGAATAATCTTATCAGTTGGTCAGATTTTGAAAAAGTTGACATTCGGATAGGCACTATTGTACGAGTAGAGGATTTTGAAAGGGCAAAAAAGCCGGCTTGGATTCTTCACGTGGACTTAGGTGCCGAAATAGGTGTTAAGAAATCTAGTGCACAAATAAAACACCACTACAAGAAAGAAGATTTACTTAACACTCAAGTAATGTGTGTTGTGAATTTCCCTCCAAAACAAATCGCTAATATTAAATCAGAAATTTTAGTGACAGGTTTTCCTGATAAGGACGGAAATATAATTTTGGCTAGACCTGACAAGGCCGTGCCGAATGGTGCTAAACTTTTCTAATTTTAAGCCTTGAAACTCTCACAGATTTTTGAATTAATAGATGGCGAATATCTATCTATAGGAATAGATCATGATATAGCACATTTAATGACCGATAGTAGAAAGGCTTTTGATTTAGAGTCGGGGCTTTTCTTTGCTATTGATGGGCTACACCATGACGGCCACTCTTTTATTCCTGAATTAATTAAAGCAGGATTTCAAAATTTTGTGGTGGAAAAGGAAATTGAAGCCTTTTCTGAAAAAATCAATATTATTAAAGTAGCCTCTTCCGTTAGGGCGCTGCAGGCAATAGCGGAAGCCAAAAGGGCTTTGTTTAATAAGCATGTAGTGGCAATTACAGGCAGCAACGGAAAAACCATTATAAAAGAATGGTTGGCTCAAATGCTTTCCGAAAAACAGAACATATGCAAGAGCCCGAAAAGCTTCAATTCGCAAATTGGGGTGCCACTTTCGGTTTGGCCTTTGAGTGATGCACACGACTTGGGAATTTTTGAAACAGGCATTTCGGAACCAGGCGAAATGACTTCTTTGAAAAGGGTAATTCAGCCTACGCACGGAATCCTTACGAATATTGGTTCGGCCCATGAGCAATACTTTACCTCGATTGAACAAAAGTTAGACGAAAAACTTATTCTATTTGAAGCTATAGACCAGCTCTACTATTGTAATGATAACCCCCTGATTAATGAAGGTATTGGCCGAATGAAAAAGCCACCCAAGCATAAAACTTCTTGGGGATTTAATTCTGAAGCCGATCTTCAAGTAGCAAAAAAAGAAGGTTCGTTTTTTATACTGAAAAGTAAAACCGAGACCTTTACCTTAAAACTACATTCAGTTAATGAGACTTATGTAGAAAACATAATGCACTGTATCTGCTTTGCATATTTTAATGGTTGGTCGCCTTCTGAAATTCAAAAAGGAATTGATGCTCTACGGCCTATAAAAATGCGGCTGGAGCTGAAAAAGGGAATTAACCAGACCTACATTATAGATGATACCTACAATAATGATTTGGCTGGGCTTGAAATTGCGCTCGACTTTTTGTCTCAACAGAAGCATTACCCCCAAAAATCACTGATTCTTTCTGACATTCCGCAGTCAGCTCCGAAAGAAAGTACATATGCGCGCGTGGCAGAATTGGTACAAGAAAAAGACATAACACAGCTCTATGCCATTGGGAGCGAATTGGCTGACTTTAAAAGCTTGTTTCCGTCTTCAACCAAGTTTTACCCAACTACTGAAGACTTTCTTCAACATTCGACAGATAATTTTGAAAAAGAGGTTGTTCTGATTAAAGGCGCCAGAAGTTTTGGCTTTGAGCAAATCGCGAAGCAGTTAACCGAGCGTATTCACCGCACAGTACTAGAAATTGATTTAGATGCGGTGACGCACAACCTTAATGTATATCGCCAACAGTTAAAAGCAGATACCAAACTATTGATTATGGTGAAGGCTCTGGCCTATGGAAGTGGAGGGTCTGAAATTGCACACCTTTTACAGTTTCATAAGGTAGATTATTTGGGTGTGGCTTATGTAGATGAGGCCGTACAGTTACGAAAAGCAGGAATCAACCTTCCAATTATGGTAATCAACCCTTCGGAGGAAGATTTACCTAATTTGGTGACTTATAATATTGAGCCTGAAATCTACAGTTTCGCGCAGCTAAAAGTTTTTTCAGAGTTTTATATGAAAAAGGGTATTGAGCTGAAAGGCCACTTTACCATCAATACTGGTATGAATCGTTTAGGCTTTGACCCAGAAGATTTGGAAGCTTTAGTTAATGAAATTAAGCATCTGCCCCATGTTAAAGTACAAAGTTTGTACACGCATTTGGCGGCATCTGACGAGGCAGAGCACAAGAGCTTTTCTCTTCAGCAATTACAAACCTTTAAAGCTTATGCTGAAAAAGTAGAACAGCAATTGGGTATAAAGACCATAAAGCATGCATTGAATTCCGCAGGCATTGTAGCTTACTCCGAATACCAATTCGATATGGTACGGTTAGGCATTGGCCTTTATGGCATTGAACCCAGTGGTAACTTGCAGCATGAGCTAAAGTCGATTAGCACTTTGAAAACGGTTATTTCACAAATTAGAAATGTGAAGAAGGGGGAAACGATTGGTTATGGAAGAAAAGGGAAAGTGACCAAAAACATGCGCATTGCCACCATTGCGATTGGTTATGCCGATGGCTTTTCAAGAATCTTCAGTAACGGTAATGGAGAGGTAATGCTGAATGGACAAATGGCCAAAGTGATTGGTAATGTGTGTATGGACATGACGATGATTGACATTTCTAATATTGAAGCCGAAGAAGGCGATACCGTCATTATTTTTGGAGAGAAGCCAACCATTTCAGATTTGGCTAAAAAGGCCAAAACAATTCCTTACGAAATTCTCACCAATGTGAGCGACCGGGTAAAACGGGTTTACTTTGCAGAATAGGTTAATCGTGATTGCTGTATTTAGAATATAGCTTATTGATTTTTTCTTTGGCCCTGGAAAGACGCATTTTCACGGCACTTTCCGAAATGCCCATGGTTTGCTCAATCTCTTTAATCGAGTGTTTTTCTTTGTATTTGAGCAGTAGAATCAACTTTTCTTCAGGAGTAATGTCTTCCAATAACTTGAACAAAGCCGTTTCCATGGCGTCTTTGTCCAGTACATCTTCTTCCACCAAGTCGATCATTTCATCCATCAATTTTTCAGAAATTACGGTGTGCGTTTTCTTTTTCTCTTTCCGTAAATAATCTATGCAGGTGTGGTGAATAATGGAATAGAGCCAGGTTTTGAACTTTGCATCGCTGCGGAAATTCTTGAGCTGCATAAATACCTTAATCAGAATTTCCTGACAAAGATCTTCCGAAACGTCTTCATTTTTTACGTAGCTACGACACTTCTTAATAATATAAGTCTCATACCTTCTGGTAATGATCTCGAAATAGCGTTCGTGGCCTCCTGCTCTCAAGAATGCAATTACCTCCTCGTCCGATAAATTGTCGTTTTTCAGCATAAAGCTTTAACCCAATGTTGTTTTCTTAAGCCTGAACCAAAGAAATACAAAGGTAGAAAAATACATGATCGTTTTTGGGAAAGGGGTTGATTAGGATTTATAGGTGTATCTATAAAAGCCAGAGGGGTTAACCTCTGGCATGGAGATGTGAAAACAGAGTTTAGCCTGTTTAATCATCGTCTTAAATATCTGAAAAAATCCACAAAATCAAAGGCTGGCTGGAGAGAGCGCTATCTTTTCGTTCGCGAGGCGACTGCTCAGATCCAAACTTTATCAGTAAAAAACAAAGTCCTGAGGGCGATCACACTCGCAAGGCGTGGTTACAGTGACTTTACACTTCAAATTTATCTAAAAAATAATGATTATCATTATTTGGGTCTAGCACTGAATGTTGGGTAATGGGCAGCCCAAGTTCTTTAAGCATTAACGTCTTAATTTCTTCATAACTGGTTTCGGCATCGTAGGCCAATTCTTCATATTTCCAAAGTGGTTCCGCGTCACTAAGCCAAATTACTTCTGTACCGCCCAAAGCCTTGGCTAACTTTTCAATATTTGGCCGAGTGCGTTGGTAGAAGGCTGCATCAAATAAAAAATTGTACCTGTGGTCTGTCATAATATAGCCAACTTCTGGGTAAAGTATTGGTTCGTACCAAGTAGGGTTTTCAAAAACGACACCTACTTCTTCTTCTCTGTTTTTCGACTCAAGCCAAACCAGCTCTTTGTAGTAACGCCAAGGCGTATCATCAATGCATTCTTTGCCATTATGATCTATATAGGTGGTTGAAAGATTGAGTGCTTTTAGTTTTTCTAAAACGGCAACATAATACGCTTTGCCGTGGTTGGGCGGTAATGACACGTTAGTGATGGCGGTTAGCGTAATTCCCATTTGCTCTAATTTATCTTTCTTAAATTTTCACAGCATTAACTAAAAGTAAACCATTTCTATCCGCAGTTATTCTATTCAGATTTCATTCTGAATCCATTATTTGTCTTTAATCGTAGTAAAATGATTATTAACAGTTACTTATTGGCTCTTAATTCATCTAACCCATTAAATCATGAGCCCTTTACGAGCCCTTTATAATGTAGTAGGTTCCTTCACCTGTTTTACCAACTCTTTCAAGAAACTCTCCATCAAGTTCTGTCAAGTATCTAGTTGCAGTAGCTTTACTAACATTACAAATATCTCTTACTCTAGAATTATTGGTGTTTCCTTTTTCTAAGGCTTATTGCACAATTTACCCTTGCGGGTATCAACCATTTCACGAGTTGTCATTCCAATTTTCACCAAACCTTTCATGGCAGGGTTGGTAAGAATCTAAACAATTCCTTCGATCATGAAGCTTTAGTTTGCTGACCTTCCTTATCTCTAAATAACGACTGAATATCAATTGCGGGCAGAATATATCTACCCATAGGTGCGTTTGCTGTAGAAGTACTGAACAAATTTCTAATGCAGTTAATCCCTATACTTACCGAAGAAAAACCTTTTAAATTATCCTTAACGCCCTCTTCCATCTCTGAATGTTCGTAGAGTTTGAAGACACCATAGCCAGAAGCAGCCAAAACATAACCCTTATGTTTTTGGTCTGCATTTACTTGAACTTTAACGTGGGCTTCGAAAAAGTCGTTTTCTAAAGTGAAGTGAGAAAAGTCAATCTCAATCTCGTATTTATCGAATAGTTCAAGCACATTCTTCACATCCTTTTCAGGCTCCTCGAATCGAAAATGATTTTCGAGCATGTAAAAATTGAGCAGTTTTAGAGGTGAGACGTTCGCTTTCATACTGCTATTGGGTTTATAGAGTCATCAAAGGCAGATGTTGTGAAGTCCTGTTTCTGTTTGTCAAAATTCTTGTATACCCACATTCCATTGTTGTCTCCTTTTGGAGAATACATGGACGCATAAAAATCATCTTTCGTGGTAATGTGGAAGTCTAAACTCAACGCTTCGCTCATTTTCACTAGCATCGTCCAGTTTGGTTTTCTATCTCCTCTGAATAGTTGAGTGATATAAGATGCAGATGTATCTACAGCCAAGGCCAACTCTTTTTTGTTCATTTTTTTAGCCGCCATGGCCTTGTCGATTTCTGCAAGAAACGTGAGGGCTAAAGCACTGGCTTTACCTTCTACCTTTTGCTCTGGTGTTTGGTTTGACGATAATTGAGCAAATGCACTTTGAATATCCTTTTTAGTCTTCAAGTTCATAGTCGTATTTGGCTACTTTTCTGATGAGTTGTTTTTCTTTATTGGTAAGTCCTTCAGACTTTTTCTTTTCAAGTAATTCGCAGGCAATAATTACGAACACTTTTTTTTCAGCATGTGTGTATTGCTGACAATAGATTCTGGGATTGTCCTTCCCTTTGGCCAATTTAATTGCAGTAATATGTTCACACCCTTTCTCAAAATCTTCTTTATCGTATAAATCCCTTGGTGGCATGTTTCTCTCAAGAATCAAATCCTTTACAATTTCAAATTTATTGAGGTACGATTGTTTACTGCCTAAAAATGCCAAAATCTGTGCTGCATTCTCAACATCAACGTAAATGGCTTTCCTTCCATTACTTGATGAACTGATTAATATAGCTTTTCGTTTCGGCAAAATTAACTTATTGCTTAATTTTTAAAAATTATTAACCTCTTTTTTAAAGAAGCCAGAGGAATAATTCTTCTGGCATGGAGATGTAAAGACAGCGTAAAACCCGTCTAATCATCGTCTTTGATGTATTATAGGCAGATAAGTTAAGTAAAATCATTAAAAAATAATTTTATTTACTCATATAGTGAAGCAAACTATACTTTGACGTATCCATTCTTTAAATTTCCGTTATTGATGGCCATAAACAGTTTTTACTATTCATTGGTGCCCTCCACAATCTCAATCTCCTCTTCGCTTAGCCCATACAGTTCATACACCATCAAATCAATTTCGCGCTCTAAGGCTGAAGTATCTGCCTTTGGGTTGGCCTTTTTGAGAGAAAGGATTTGGTCGACTTTGGAATTGATACTACTGAATTCATTAATATTAGAATCAATAATTCTTAAGGTTTCAACATAGGCCTTTGACAATGAGAAATACCCTCCCCTCATTTTGGAAACAATGGAGTCCAGATAGAATTTGGAAACTCTCGAATTCAAAATTGCCAATAAATAGTTGTGTTCACTGGGAATGAAAAAGCTCGTTTTATTGAGATAGTCTCCTGGTTGAACAAATGTGAACTGATTATCTAATGAAGTTTCAGGCCAGGTTATTTTAAACTTCTCAAACTCTTCATAATAATCCACAGCATCTTGAATTTCATACCATTTGTAGCTACCGGGTTTTCTTCCTGGCCAATCCCCTTTATGGTCTTTTGGTTTAGGCTCAAGCTTGGTTTTATTTTGACTGAGATATTTTAAAACTGCTGGATAATTGTCAATGTCAATTCCCCTTCGCGTAAAAATCAAATACTTATCGCTCTTGGGCTGCTGATATCGTTTAATGTCTCGGCCAGCTAAAAACGGTTTAATGATTTCTTCACTTTTGGGGTCTTCTTCAATCAGTTGGTTTTTGGTAGCCTCATCAATTACAAAGGCTTCATTATAACCAGTTAATACACCTCTGTAAATTTTACCCTCTACATACTCGCCAAGTGGCGTTCCTTGGCTTTTTATCTTTTCTAAAAGGCGCTGAATTTTGTCATTCACAAGCGTCCAGCCGTTTTCTGGCAATAGGCTTTGGTTAACCTCAAACTGGTTTTGCTTTACATATTCGCCCAAAGACACTTCAAAATCTAGTGATTCAATGGTGGTGGCTTTAAAGTTGGGTTCGGCATTGGCGGATTTGCTCATATGCCAAATGCAGGGGTAAGTAGTGGCTTCTTCAAAAACGGGCAAATCACCAAAGTCTACAATAGATTCGATAGAGAATTGGCCTACCCAATTGCGCAGGTTTTTGCCATAGCCGGCCCGCATCCATTTGTTAGGTAAAATGTAAATGAATTGGCCATTTTGTGCCAATACGTTCATTCCCCTTTCTACAAAATACACAAAGAGGTCGGCCGTGCCTGCTGCGGTTTGGTAGTGTTGCTGTAAATAGGGTTTATCGGCAGAAAAAGCTTCTTGCCTAATGTAGGGCGGATTTCCAATCACCACATCGAAGCCTAGAAAGTCGCCATTATTATTTAGCACTTCAGGAAATTCGAAGCGCCACTCAAAGGCGTTTTCGTAAATCTTGTTTCTTTCGATTTCTTCTATTTCTGTAGAAAGCTTGTTGAGTTCCTTTTCCTTTTTCTCAATTTCGGCTTTTCTCTTTTTCTTTTGGGCAGCGCTTTCCTCAAAAAGGCTTTCTTGGGTAAGGTTAAAGAGTTCTCCGCCCAGTTTATTCTTACGGATTACTTTTTTATCATTCTTAGCAATCTCGCTGCGGAAGTCTTTCTTAATCTGTCCGATGAGTTGTTCTAGTCCTTTCTTTTCCTCTTTGTTGTTGGCGTGTTTATAATCCAATACCAAGTTTTTATACACCTCAATGTCCCATTTCATTGATTTTTTAAGGATTCCGCTCAGGTCTTCGTTTAGCCCAAAACGACTGATGAGCGAGTTGCCGCATTTTATGTTGATGTCGATGTTTGGGAGGGTTTCTAGTTGCCGTAGCTGGTCATGCTGAACTTGTTTCAGCATCTCATCACTGGCAGACCCTGAAACGAGTTCAGGGTGACGATCCTTTGTACTTTGACGATAGTAAGCATGCTTCAACAACTCAATCCAAAGCCTAAGGCGGCAAATTTTTACAGAGTTTGGGTTAATATCAACCCCAAAAAGGCAGTTTTCAATAATGGTCTGCTTTTCATGAAAAATCGTTTCCTGAATGCGCTGACTCGTTGGGTTTTTAGGGTTGTACTGAAAAAGCTCATCGTCAAGCTTAATAATCAATTCATCATTAATCACTTCAAAAGTGCAATCGCGCAAGGGCTTTCCGTCCTTGTCAATCAGTATTTCCAGTTCGCTTTTAATGGCGATCAATTCGTTCAAAGCCGAAACCAAAAAGTGACCAGAACCCACCGCAGGGTCGCAGATTTTTAGGCTGTTGATCAATTCATTGGCTTGAACAAAGCTAAACCGCTTTCCACGACCAATATCTCTATACAAGTCGGATAACGTTTCATAAAGCTCAACGGTATTTTCTTCACCTCCCGACCTACGGTCACCCTCCTCAAGCAGGGATTGGTTAAACTTCTGCAAAACCGCCCTTCTAATGGTTTCGCGACACATATACATGGTAATAAAACCGGGCGTAAAGAAAGAGCCATCCTTATAGCCGTTAATCTTCTCGAAGATTAAGCCCAGCACCGAAGCGTTGATAAGCGTTTTCTTTTCGTCTTGAATTTCCTCTCCGTTTTCAGAGCTGAAATCATAGGCATCGAGAAAAGCAAAGAGATAGTGCAGCGCGCTTAATTCACCGTTTTTACGTTTGCCGTTGTTATCTTTCAACACCGTTTGGTTGTGCAAAGGCAACTGGCGTTCATCGCGCAACAAACCGACATATAGCGTTGAAGCTTCTAAGGAAGTGGATTCAAACAAAGAACTGTTGAGGTAGGGTACATGGCCAAATTTTTTGTGGTTTTCCTCATCACGTTCTTCAGGCCTTTTGGCCAAAACGCCAAAGAAGAGGTCGTCTAGATCGTCATAATCATGAATCAAATCGGCATTCAGAAAAGCAAAGGCTTTGTCTTTGTTATAGCTAATCAGTTGGGCTTCGAGCAACTTGAGAAAAAGTACGCGGTTTACCCAAGTAATCACAAGCTCCAGCGCCACTCCAAAAAGTTGATCCTCTTTAGAAGCGCCATATTGGGTTGGTTTTTCCACCTGAAAAATAAGATCGCGCTTATCTAGCTGCTTAATGGTATTTTCTAAAAGTGATGCCTCATTACGTTGTGCTTTGGCTTTGCGCTGAATAATGTGCTTGCCGCCTTCTTTCTTATCTTCCAAGCCAATAATGTGAAGAAGTTCTTTGTAGAATTCTTTATTGAGGCTGTTGCTGTCGTTGGCAAAATTGAGTTTGAGCAAATGCTCTGGAGAGAAAATCTTATACAGCGCAATTAGTTTTTTGCTGCTTTCGCTATCACCCTTTTTTAAAACTGTTTCGTAATCCTTTAAATCGAAATGGGTGAAAGTAATTTCACTTTCGAGTTTATCTAAAAATGGTTTGGCAATTTCGTTGTAGAAAACCGAAGTGTTGGAAGCAGAAAGTTGCTTGCTTTCAAATTGCTCGAACTGCCTAACAAAGCTCTTATTTTGGGCGAACAGCTTTTCGAAAACCTGCGCATCGAAAATGAACCACTCGTGAATATTGGTGATGATAAGGTGCCGAACTTCGAGGTTTTTCTCCGTGATGCGTTCGCGCAAGTAGTATAAGATCAGCTCATGAAAGGCCTTGCGGTTCAGGTTGTCTTTGGTTACCATTTCGGCCTTATTGGTGGGTCTTTTCGCTTCAATAATCACCCCAACCGAATCGCTGCTTTTAGGGCCATTGAAAATCGCCCAGTCAATATTCTGCTTTACATTAAAGTAGTAATCTTCTCCGAAATAGGTCTTTTTGAGAAAATCCCGCATTTCGGTTTTGTGGTTTTCCTCGTCTTTAGCATCATCTACCTGACTAATGAGGTAGAGTAAGTTTTGCCTAAACGCATCAACATCATTTCTAAAAGGCTTTACTTTTCGGTAAGCTTGGTTAAGCGCGTCTTTCGGCTGTATGGGGTAGAGAAGCATTCAATGAAATTAGTAATAATCAAGACATTTAAGACATATAACATGAATAACATTCAGGCTTCTCCATACTTGTTCTTTCGTCTTTACCACAAGAATGACAAAAGTTTTCTTGATAATCATAATTGCCATAATTAGCCCATATTTGATAGCAGCTATAACAATATGGCTTATCAACACTGTAGTTTATGTCTGAATTACATCTTATGCAGTGGCCAGTATGTTCATCTATTCTATTCTTAAACTTTTGAACATTAAACTGATCTTCTTGAATTTGCCTTTTAGGTCTTGGAGATTGGTCAAACTTCACGAACTTTTCTTTATCCAAGAATTCGAAAATATTATGCGGTTCAAGTCTTCGATTGTAGACTAAATCATCGATGATATCCCATTCTGTTGTTGATCCTACATAATCCTTTGCAAGACCAAATAATTTCTTTTTAAAGTTGGGCTTTCTGGCAAAAACTGCATAACCATCTTTGAGAATTTTACTACTATAATCGAATGCAGCTAAATCAAATTTATCACCATTTCCTAATAGATTAGGCTCACCTAGAACACCGTATTCTATATTGTTCCGAAAAGATGAGTCTAGAAGGTTTATACTGGTTACAAGCCCAACCTTTTCATTTGAATAATATTTAGCATGGAGGTTAGGGATATACACGATGCCTATGTTGGGAAAGTCTTTGAAAAATTCAAAATCAGAATGGTTCAGGCTTCTTGATACATTCTCTTCATTTTTACCGAAACCAATTATAATTTCAACATCAGCATTACTTTTATGACTTTTAAAGAGGTCTTTGAAATGCTCATCAAGCCGAATGTAGGGTGATATAATTAAAAGCCTTGACTTGGCTGAGTAAATGATTTCGTCTACTGCTTCAACAAGCTCTTTACCAGATATGAATTTTGCCATTTAATTCCAAAAAAAATGAATAATTCACGAAGAAACGCATTTTTCTAAATCTATTAAAAATAATATTAGATATTAAATCACCTCCCAAACAGAGCAAAAGCCAAGCCTGCCAATTTGTTTATGTAATAGTTCTATATTCATGGAAAATTTAAAAACATGAGCGTGTTTACCATTACGATGACCGTAGAAAATCAGTCGAACCACCCGAGCCATATCACTATTTTTCAAAAGCCGACAGAAACAACTGATTTTCCTAAAAACCCATGGAGAGAGATAACAGTGAACCCTGGGTCTTCAGGCTTCTCCTTTGAGGTTCCGGGCGTTAATTTTGAATATGCGGTAAGTGCCCGCTTTGAAGCTACACAGGTTGGAACTTCAATGCTTAGGGTTAAACCTGATTGCACTTGTGTAGTTTCCGGAAACATGGAAAGCGGATGCAAAATTGAAATGTTAGGTGCTTAAAGAAAAACTTTGAAGTGAGCCTATTTTATTCAAAAATAACTTTAAAACGCTGGTCGTATTCAAATGGGAAAATGGATTTACGCTTAATTAGGCTTTCAAAGCCAGCATAGTTCGGGTTTAGAATAAGGTTATAGTCTTCGGGAATCACCACACTTGGCACCCAAATACCCAACCTGTTTTTATGAAGCAGTTCTTGTCGTGCCGTTTTCTGAACATTGCGTTTGTAGGCCAATCCGTTCCAACCCTCGGTCAATTTGTTGATTGGTAGTTTTACAATATCTGGATGCTCATTGGGAATGCTTAGCTCCAAAAGTTTCAAGTTAATGGGCCAGTCTTTTTCACCCACTTTGTGCGCAAAATATTCCCATGAACAAAGGGAAGGGTTGGCCGATGTGTATAGCACCTTGATGCCTTTCTCATTCCATCTGCCGGGTACATCGGAACCCCCTAAACTACTTATGTAAGAAACGCGCCAAACATTCATGCAACACTGCCTTCTTGTAGCCTGATCAGTTCATCTAAAACCATTTCGGAACCAGTAACGGTACCGAGTAAATCTATGGGACGAGCATCTAAAAATGGGTTGAACTTTCTTAGCCAGTTATTCAAGGGGGGAACATCACCAAAAACCTCTACCCCTTTTAGCAAAACCTGTGTATTGTGAAGCAGCTTTTCAGAATGCTCGTTGGAAACCAAATCATTTGAGCTGCGATTTCTTACGGATGCCCAAGTATGCCCCATAATTGATTGGTAATCTTCATTGGTGAGATTTAGGTTTTCTTTCAACACCCGATAGACCGATTGTGGATAGGCTAACCTTGAAAGCCTGTGCATATAAATTGGCTCATCGAACAAAGCGTGAATTTCTTGGGCTTCTTGGGGAAGTACATTAATGGGAGTGAATACTTCGGCAAATGGTTTGAGCCCAAGTAAACCGAAATACTTTTCAAAGGTTTGGTAAACCACTTGTGGTTCTTCTAAAATCTGGGTTGGATCAGAGCTTTTATAGTCTTCCATTGCTGTAAAATTTTACTGAATATATAAATATACGGAAAAATTTTACAACTGTTTCAAATGCCCCTCCCAAACGGAGCAAAGGCCAAACCTGCGAGTTTGAAGTGTTGCATTCCGAAAGGAATACCGATGATAGTAATGCAGAAGATAACGCCCCAAAAAAGATGGGTAAGAAAGACCCAGAAGCCACCAAAAATAAACCAGATAATATTTAGCGGAAGCGAAAGGCAGCCCGTAAGCGTTCTGCCCGGTTGAACTTGCTGCCCAAAAGGTGCAAAGCCTACAATAGCCAGTTTAAAGCACTGAATTCCAAATGGAATTCCTACAATGGTAAGACATAAGACAATACCGCCAATAATGTATTCCAAGGCGATCATCCAGCCCCCAAATACGATCCAGATTATGTTTCCGATTAAACTCATTCTATTTTCTTAAGCTCATAAATATAGAATTTATTATAATCGAGTTCCTCTTCCTCGTTTACATAAGGTACTAAAAATTGAGTTTCACTTAATCTTACATATCTGCCAAGATCATCATTGATTTCCAACACTTTTTTATCCTGAACGAAAAAGGAATAAAGAGCTTCGCTTTCAGAGTCAGCATATTTAGATGCTTCCATGTAATTAGTTAGACTGGTTGGTTCTTTAGCCCCTGTTTTATGCCTAATCATGGTAATTTCACCATAACTACTTACATCTAAAACACTACTATTCAGTTCTCTATAAACATAATTTAACTCGTTAGACCTGCCGAAATTTTTGAGTGGGTTCTTATGCTGATCTTCATAAGGTATACCTTGTGGTGTTCTGAAATTTTTCAAATCCAGATTCGATGTACTCACAAATTCGAACCGGTTATTCTTGAGTTCATATTTGTACATTTTCGGCTCCAAAGGCAACACTAAAATCAGTTCTTCCTTCTGCTTATTATAGCTAATTTTAGGCTCATGTCCGTCAAAATAAAGCTCACTAGTCCTGTAAATTGAATTTTCTGGATAAGGTAACAATTCTGTTGGTTCTTGGCTTTTAGAATTAAATGCCTCCAACATCATAGCAGTATTAAAATGATCTTCTTTTAACTTAATACCTCCATTATAGTTCTGACTCTTAGCTTTGATAACAGTGTTTACGCCATTTATTTCTACTACATCAGGCTTTCCGCTAATATAGCCTAAAGGAATATAGCTAGAGCCAGGAGTGAATTTTTCAAGGTAATTCCAGTCGGTATCGAAGAAATAGTAAGCGCCAGCTCCCTCTACAACTATATTTGTGCCTAAATAGCCCAAGCCACTCATTCCAGGACCAAAGTGCCCTGGCCCCTCACCTGTCAGATCGACTGAGCTGAGTACATTTCCTTCTGCATCAATCTCCATGCATGCCTTACTTTGAGTACCATAGGCTAAGAAACGATTCGTTTTTGGGTTATAATCGGTGATCTGAAGTGGTTCTAAAACAGGTACCATTAAAGAATCTACTTTAACCAGCTCGTAACTCCCTTCAAGGTTTGAGTTTTCACTGTCAGTGGAACTGTTTGAAGAACAGGAGGCTAGCGCGAATATTGAAAAAATTACTGCTGCGAGGGACTTAAGGTGGTTTGCTTTCATATCAATATGAAAGCTAATAAATTATTGAAAAAAGAATAAACTATTCCGACATTTTATTCAATAAGCAGACCAGTCAATGAGCCTAAATATCTTTAAAAGAAAGTACCTCTAAACTCTCTGTATTTAATTCAAAAACCGTGGTGATGCTTTGCGCTTGGTTAAGTTGGTATTCGTGTAAGTAAAAAGTAGAAGTTTTTCCGCTGAGGTCAATATGATAAGCTGAAAGGTTAAAGTGACTCAACGCATTGTTAATATCGAAAAGCTGATCGTTGAAAAGCTGCTGCTGTGCACGATAGTTTTCGGGGAAAGTTGATTGGCTTGATTTAAGTTTGGCCTTAAGCGCGTTGTCTAATTTGACGTTTTCCAGAATTAACTCATCAATCAAATCGATTTCGAAATTGTTTTCCATGCTAAGAAAGGCTTGGATAACAGGGCTTTCAAATTCTACAGAAAAGTTTAATGCCATGTTTACCTTTGTTCTCACCGTATCTTGAATGGCTAAAACGGAAGTCATTAATGTCATATCAGACGATAGAAAATCATTGTCTATACGCTGAAAACGAACGGGGTTATAGGCAATATCATTATCCAAATGCTCCAAAATGAAATAGCGGATTTCGGCCTGAAATCGATCTTCATCATTTCTCCGGTCGCAACTGAACAGAGAAAATGTAGTCAGTACAAGGGCTAGTAAGATGTTTTTCCTAAATGTTTTATTCATAACGCAGTGTATTCGTAGGTGTGAATTCGGCAATTTTCAGGGTTTGAAAATTCACCTTTAAAACAACTATGCCTAGGTTAAAACTAGAGGTGCCGAGCAAAGAAAAACGCTGTTTTTAACTCGGCTTCGTGAAGCCATTCGAATATAGGAGAATGACATGATAGTGTTTTTTGAGTTTGACCTATCCAATATCTTTAAAATAAATGAGTTGCCAAAGCATAGTTTTCTTCATTTTTAATCTGCCTGTTCAATTGAGTTAGGCGAATTACACCCGCCTATTGATAGCACTACGGACGGATTTTTTAGGTCGATATTGTGTGTCGTGAAATATGCTTTTCGCGGTTTGGTGTGAGCATTCAGAATCGAATAAATGCGAAGCCTAATGTTTAAACATGTTAGCCGGAATTGCTTGTTTTTCTATACCTGGGCCTTGAAAGGCAACCGACAAAGTTTCACCCCCTCCAGCTTCAAAATACTTGAGTAGAAAATTATGATAGCCAGCCTTTAAGGCAATTTCTCCCATTCGTTCCTGAGCGCCATGTGGACCATCATTATCAACCACCTTTTGCCCATCGATATTAAGTACACTACCATCATCAGAAGTGGTGTAAAAAATGTAAATGCCATCAGTAGGAACATTGATGAGACCCTGGAACACCAACCCAAATTGATTTGGTTGATTAGTAGGCAAGACAACATTTTCGGAAACAAAAGTAGAAGAAGCTTTTCCCTCAATTTGGCTTACACTTGAATAGTTTCGCTTGTAAAGCATGGTTTGTAATCCATTATCTACTTTTAGAGGGTTTATGGATTCAACCAACTCAGCTTTCTTGTAAACTCCCTGAACGATAGGACTGGATTTTCCTGTAGAAGTAACGGTTACCGCTTTTACTTGCAATTCTTTTTCAGCTATGTTCAGAATGAATGGAGCGGTATATTCTATTGAATTTTCCGAAGGCTGACTTCCATCTGTTGTATAGAAAATTTTTGCGTCTGAATACGGCACAGAAAGTTCAATCTCAATTTTTTCGGAAAGTGTTAAGCCTTGCTTCAAACCTGCCGGAGCAGCCACATGATAATTTATGTTCTTTGAATCGAGCAGCTGGTATTGGTATTTTAGCTTCTTCTGAAATCTTTCCCAGTTCTTATTTTCAGGCTTCGTCCAAACCGTTTCTGAAAGGGCCAGCATACGCGGAAAAACCATGTATTCCACATGATCAGAGGTTTTCATATACTCTGTCCAAACATTGGCCTGAGCACCCAGCACATGTTTTTGGTTCTCTTTAGAAAGCTCTTCAGGAATTGGTTCGTAATCATACACATCTTGAAGCGTAGTAAAACCACCAATGGCCAATGGCTCACCTTCTGGGCCTGCTTGGTAGTGGTCAAAGTAAGCAACACTGTTTGGTGTCATAATTACGTCATGGCCTTGCTCTGCCGCTTCAATGCCTCCGGCTTCACCTCTCCACGACATTACCGTGGCTTCAGGAGCTAAACCTCCTTCTAAAATTTCGTCCCACCCGATGAGTTTTTTCCCCTTGCTGATTAAGAATTTTTCGATTCTTCTGATGAAATAACTTTGTAACTCGAATTCATCTTTCAAACCTTCGCGTTTGATCACCGCTTGTGCCACAGCACTTTCTTTCCATCGGTCTTTTGGAGCTTCATCACCGCCAATGTGGATATACTGACCAGGAAAAAGCTCTATTACCTCTGAAAGCACATTTTCTAAGAAAGTGAACGTTTCTTCGCTTGGGCAGTAGATGTCTTTGTATACACCCCAAATGGTACCTACTTCAAAAGGGCCAGGCGTACAGCCCAGTTCAGGGTAAGCTGCTAAAGCTGCCATGCTATGTCCCGGCATTTCAATTTCAGGAATTACATTGATTTGCCTTTCCATGGCGTAAGCCACAATTTCTTTCACCTCTTCTTGAGTATAAAAACCACCGTGAGGAGTGCCATCACCTACATACGGACTAAAGTTTTTTTCTACCATGGTTTCTTTACGCATGCTGCCCACTTCGGTAAGTTTAGGGTATTGCTTGATTTCAATTCTCCAACCTTGATCTTCGGTAAGGTGCCAATGAAAGTTGTTCATTTTGTAAAAGGCCATCATGTCCAAGTACTTTTTTATGAACTCTACGGGGAAAAAATGGCGAGCTACATCAAGGTGCATTCCACGATATACGAACCGAGGTTCGTCATTAATTTTCATTACAGGGAGTTTCACAGCTTCTCCATTGAGGGGCAGCATTTGAATTAATGATTGAACGGCATAGAACAAGCCTTTGCCATTAGCGGCTTCTATTTTAACACCCTCTTTAGTAGTACTCAGTACATAGGCTTCGGGGTTATCTGAACCAATTGATTTTTGTTGAATAGCAATGAAATTACTGCTTGGTGTATCTTCTTTAATTTTCACCGTCCAATTAATTTCAGTGAGATAGTCTTTCAAATAATTGGCGATTTTTTGTTCTTCTTCATTTACGGCTACAATGGTTAAGCCCGAAGAAATCACCATCGTTTCGTTATTTGTGGTTTCAATACTTTGAGGCTGAGGAACAATTTGAACCGAACTAACCGCCAGATCTTCATAAGAATTAGATTGGCATGAAGAGGCCAAGATGGCGAATACACCAAGAATCGCTACTATTTTTTTCATTCGGGAAGATATTGAGATTCAAACAAATATAAAATCAATGTGAAAAGGTATGTCACAGGTCGGTACATTTTTTTAACTTCCTAAAATTTTTACCATGAGCAATCGCAGAAAATTCATCAAGTCGGGCATATTAGGAGGCCTTGCAGTAACCACCGGAAGTCTATCCACTTTGGCTTGTGCCACCCCAGCCAAAGCAGGCCAAAAGCCCATTGTTATTTCTACCTGGAACCACGGAATGCAAGCCAATGTAGGTGCTTGGGAGATTTTGTCTAAAGGAGGGAAATCCGTTGATGCTGTGGAACAAGGGGTAAGAATTACCGAAGCCGACCCTGATAATGCTACGGTAGGAATTGGTGGTTTTCCAGATCGCGATGGCATCGTAACGCTTGATGCTTGTATTATGGACCATAACGAAAACTGTGGATCAGTCGCTTTTCTTCAAAACATTATGCACCCTATTTCTGTGGCAAGAAAGGTGATGGACGATACACCTCATGTGATGTTGGTAGGTGAGGGCGCCAAAAAATTTGCTTTGGAGCAGGGCTTTAAAGAAGAAAACCTGCTTACACCAAATGCTGAAAAGGCTTGGAAAAATTGGCTTAAAAATCAGGATTACAAACCGAAAATTAATGTCGAAAACCACGACACCATCGGTATGTTGGCTTTAGATGCAGACGGTGATCTTTCTGGCGCATGTACCACTAGCGGGGCAGCTTGGAAAATGCACGGTAGAGTAGGTGATTCTCCAATTATCGGAGCAGGCCTATATGTGGATAATGAAATTGGAGCTGCCACTGCCACTGGTTTAGGCGAATTTGTGATTAAGATTTGTGGGTCACACATGATTGTTGAGCTGATGCGCCAAGGTTATCCTCCGCAAGAAGCCTGTAAAGAAGCCGTAGATCGAATTATAAGAAAGTACAAAAACAACTATATGGATTTGCAGGTGGGCTTTTTGGCTTTAAGCAAAACAGGAGAGTATGGAGCTTATGGAATTCACAAAGGGTTTAACTTTGCGGTAAAATCAAATACTCAGGATGAATTGATAGATTCTAAATCTGCGGTTTAATCTACTTTTCGAATGGCCTGTAAACGTCCATAGCTGAGCGATCGCCAAATCCATTCAAACGGGCCATATTGAAAATAGCTAAGCCAAATGGTGGAAAAGGCAATCTGGAAAATCCAGATAACCAATACAGCTACCGCTTGGGCCGAGCGGTCTAAATCGCCATAGAGGCTTAAGCCATGTCCGTAAAATATAAAACTGCAAATGATGGACTGAAACAGGTAGTTGGAAAGACTCATTCTACCTACATAAGAAAGGCTTTTGGCAATAATGCTTCGGGTGGAAATCTTACAGATTAATGCGATTATACCACAATAGCCAATGGCCAATAAAACACTGCCCCAATAGTTAAATTGAGAAAAATAGAAGTAACTCAATTCGAAATCCCAACGATAATGGAAATCAAGTATCACCCCTCCAATTACCATTGGTAGTCCGATTCCAATACCATAGATGGCCATTTTAGATAGGTACTTTTTAGATTGTTTTGTGGTAAGTGCCCCTTTTTTGTAAAAGGCCATGCCTAAGAGAATAAGTCCGCTTACTTTCCAAAATATTTCCGATAGAAACACTTTGGTTTGCATGTTTAATGCCTCAGGAACTCTAATCAGCATTTGCCTTTCCCAACTGCTAGTGTAATGGTCAATCTGGTAAGAAATTGTAGCCGCACTTGGCCTCCAAACTTCTTCTTCAAGCTTCATAAACTGACCTGATTCCCAAAACGGAATGCTGTACGCCAATAAAAGTTTAAGTGCCGAACCAAGTACAAGAAATATTATTCCGGCCCTAAAAAGATAGGCTTTACTCTTGCTTCGGAAAGCAAACATAAAGAAGCCACAAATGGAAAAAGCGACAAGCAAATCTCCGTACCAAAGCAGGTATGCATGAAAAACACCAATAATAAGTAGCCAAAAAAGTCTGCGGTACTGTAAGTTGCCCGATCGCAAATGCTCTTTTTTTGCTTTTTGAGAGATTAGAATAATGCTAGCGCCAAAAAGCATGGCTAAAATGGCCAGAAACTTTTCATTGGCAAATACATGGCTCAATAACCAAACGTAGAAATTTATGCCTTCTAGGTTTTCGAAAGAGGTTGGGTTCAAGTAGGCAGAAGGTGGCATTGCAAAACTCTGAATACTCATTAATAGAATACCGAGCACGGCTAGTCCCCTCAAAATATCTAGAGATATTACCCGCTTTTGGGTGTCGATGGGCTGAAGAATGTATGATGAACCTGCCAAAACTGGACTAATATTAGTGAATTAGTTTTTAATCGTGAAATCAATCATTGACTTGCAGAAAAACACCATCATTTTCAATTTTTAAAGAATGAATTTTTAGTGGCTTTGTTCTTTGTTCACATTCCATCCCATCTTTCAAACTAAAACGATATGCATGAAGCGGACAAACCACTTCATTTTTATAATTAATTGCCCCTTCAAGCAAAGAATGCTGATTATGAGGGCAAAGATGGTCAAACACGTGGAATTCTCCTTGGTATAAAACTAAGCAAATCTTTTTGTCCCCAATTCTAATAATCTTTCGCCCTTCATCTCCTAGCCTTTGTAGCAACTCCTCTTTGGAATCAAAGAGTTTATATGATGTCATGGTGCTAATTTTTCAGTTGCTTCAACACTTCTTCAATAGCTCGATCGAGCTGTGGATCTCTGCCATTAATGCGGTCTTTAAAATCCATGTTTACCAAAATGTCTGGGCTTACGCCTTCGCTTTCCAGATTTTTGCCGTCCATGGTGTAACAACCCCAAGAAGGCAAGCGGTAAGAAGAGCCATCGACCAAACCTGCCGAGCTTGTGAAAATAATCCAGCGGTAAGTTTCGGTACCTATTATTTTACCCAAACCAAGTTCTTTAAAGCCTGCCGCAGTCATTTCTGCATCGCTCAACGATTGCTCGTTAATTAAGAGTACCATTGGCTTGGCGCCTGCTCCAAAATTGGCCTGAGTAGTAAGTTTTCCTTCTCTAAACTTCCATTGCAAATAAGGCTTTTGAGAAAGGAACTTAAGCACTTCGTCATGAACATTTCCACCCGTATTGTATCTCAAATCTAAAATAAGTCCGTTGCGGTTATGACCTTCGGAAGTCATTTCGATTAGGAAATCCTCTAGCGAACCTGTGCTCATGTTTTTCATGTGAACATAAGCCACTTGCTCATTGGTGGCTTTATCTACTTTGCTTTGGTTGTCGGCAATCCATTCGTCATACAAGTTGCCACGCAAGACGCCCATGCTAGAAGGATGCACTTTCACGGTTAAGTTCTCTTTTCCTCGTTTTATGCCCAACGTAATTTCCTCGTCTACCGAAGGCTGTGCCAAGTAATACTCACGGTTCATTTTCGAATCGACTTCCATACCGTTAATCGAAGTGATAATGTCGCCTTTTCGTATGTTCTTACTCGAATAATCGGCTGGCCCTTCACTAACCACTTTTGTTATTTCATATGGGTTTTCGTTTGAGAATAGTACTCCTAAATTCAAGCTTTGGGTGTTATAATAAGTGCGTTCTTCTCTTCCTCCAGAATTAAAGCCCATGTGTGAAGAGTTTAATTCGCCTAGTAAATCATTCAGAAGCACACGTAATTCATCTCTACTTTTTACATGCGGAAGAAATTGGGCGTACTGTGTTCTAAGCTTTGGCCAATCGGCACCATGAAAGGTTTCGTTGTAGAAGTTCTCTTCAATGCCCGCCCAAGTTTCATCATACATCTGGTCGAATTCGTTGCGTAGCGATTTTCTGAATGTAAAGTCAGTTTCAATACTGCTCACCTTATTCTGCGCTAGGTTTAGCTTGCTTATGGCACCGGCATTCAACAAGTAATGCGTTTTGTTAACCGTAATAATGTCGCCACCTACACGGCCAGTTCCAGCAATTTTTTCTGTCTTGTTTCTTTCAAATGGTTCAATGGTCGTTACCCAAAGCGAACGCTGATTTTCATCGTGGTTAGAAGAATAAATCACATGGGTTTTGTCACCAGATTTGATTACTACGGGGTTGCTCTGTGCCCCAAAATTAGGACTCATTCGCTCTAAACTTCTCAGCCAGTCCTGTTCAAAGTCGATTGAAACCGCCACTTTGCTGCTGTCGTTTTTCTTCTCTTTTTCAAAAACCTCGTTCAGTTTATCTGATTTAAAGGCTTCTTCTTGACGAGAAAGTGGCACTCGGTACACTCTGCCATTCTGCATACCAAAAGGGTAACTCGGCTTGGTTCTGTCTGAAACGAAATAGAGGTATTTGCCGTCAGGCCCCCAAAATGGACTGGTTTCTGGTACGCCAGTATTCGTGTAATTGGTTAATTTTTTGGAAGGAATATGATAGAGGTAAACATCATCTTCGAAATCGTTTCTAACCGTAAAGGCAATGTACTGGCCATCGGGCGAGAATCTTGGTATTGGATTGTACAGCCCCCAAAGTTCTTCAGTAGCAATGGTTTCGCTTTTTAGTGTGCTTAAGTCTAGCAAACGCACTTCATTAATTCCGCTTAGGTAAACCCCCTGCGTTTTTTCTTTATTGAGCTCAAGGTTTCTGGCCGATTGATCATCTTGTGTCAGTTGCTTTTCTTTGGCTTGTAGGTCAGCCGCATCAATGCTAAAAAGGTTGGTGTAACCCTTTACTGTTTGCGTATAAATCAAAGTTTTGTTGTCTTTAAGCCACTTTACTTCGGTTACTCTTTCCTTAGGATTAGTGCTTACCTGCCGTATAAACTTACCGCTGATGTCCGAAACGAATAGCTCGCCCCTCGATACAAAGGCCATTTTCTTTTCATCTCCAGAAATATCGAAGGCAGAAATATTTCCGTTGGTGTTAAAGTCTGTGGTCTTCGCCAAAGTAGTGTTCTCGAAAATCGAGATTTTGAGTTTCTCGCTCTTCCTACTGGCTACATCGTAAACATATAGCTGGTAATCTCTTTCAAAAACGACCTTGCCACCATTCGCATTTACTTGTGGCGTTTTAATAGAAGTATTGAAACTGGTTAACTGAGTTTTATTGCCATTTGCAAGCGCATACAAATTGTATTGCTCATTGGCTTCGTCCGACACAAAGTATAAATTCCCTTTTCGGTCGATTGTTACCCACATGTCTTTTCCATCGTAATTGGTGTGCACCTTAAAATCGCCTGTCTTTTGATTGTACGATTTAATTTCTGGATTGAAGGCGCCTTTGTATCGCTTTCGGGCTACTTGATTGCTGCTTTCCCAGCTTTCGTTAAAATAAATTGTACCATCGGGGTGAATGGCCAAGTTGTGTGGCCAGTTAAAGTAATGTTCGAAAAGGCGCTTAGGTGTTCCTCCGTCAACCGATACCGAATAAGCCGATCGACTATTGTAACGGTTAGACTGGAAGTAAATCGTTTTGCTGTCCCAGGCCCAGGTTTCCATCTGGTCGTTCGATGAATTGAAAGTCAGTTGCTTGATTTCGCCACCGTTATAGGGCATCAAGTAGATGTCGTTATTTCCGTATTGTTCCGAAGAGAAAGCAATCCATTTGCCATCGGGGCTCACGCGCGGGTAACTCTCATTGCCGTCCATGGCTGTAATTCGGCTGGCAGTTCCACCAGCGGTAGCTACTTTCCATAAATCGCCTTCATAAGCAAAAATAACCTCCGAACCATCTGGATTTAGGCTAGGCGTGGAGGCAAAGTATACATCGCTTTGCGCATGAAGTGACGTGGCTAAAATTATTAAAGTGAGTATCGAATAAGTCTTTTTCATACAAAATTGATTCATGATGGAAGCCAATTACATGGCAAAACGGCTGTTCTACCATGTAACTAGTGATTAAATGTATCGGATTTGTACTTTACTTTCAAACGTCTGCCAAGAATCGGTTGAATTCGCAATCGCAAAAACTGTCGATTTTAAGGGGTTTAACCTTTGGCAAATAATTGATCGATATTTTTGAAAGCTTTAAACTCTAGAGCGTTGCCGTCAGGATCTAGAAAAAACATGGTCGCTTGTTCTCCAACTTCGCCTTTAAAACGGACATATGGTTCTATAACGAAATGGATTTCTTCGGCTTTTAACCGTTCCGACAAATCCACCCATTCGCTCCAGTCTAATACTACACCAAAGTGAGGAACGGGAACATCATGTCCGTCTACAGGGTTAGATTGAGCTTTGTCGATTTCTTGATCCTTAGAGGTTTTGTGAATGACGAGTTGATGGCCAAAAAAATTGAAGTCGACCCACTTTTCAGCGCTTCTTCCTTCGGCACAACCTAAGACTCGACCATAAAATTCTCGGCATACTTCCAAGTTTTGAACAGGAATAGCCAAGTGAAATGGATTAAGTTTTTTCATTTTGTATTAAAGTTATTTTCTCACAAAGTTCTTTTGTGGTTGCTTCATTATAAAACGGATTGAATTGTGTAAATTAGATATTTCAGTTTTATGAATGGTTTTGTTAACGATTAGCAGTTGATTCAATGATTGATGTTTTAGATTTAAAAATCCTGAAGGTTTTAGAGAAAAACTCAAGGCTTTCCTTTGCCGAAATCGGGAGGCTTGTTGGTCTTTCCCCTTCTGCCACAAGAGAGCGTGTGCAAAAGCTAGAAGAGAAAGGGGTGATTTCTAATTATACAGTAGAAATCAACAGTCGTTTACTTGGGTATGATATTGAGGCTTTTATCTCGGTGAAGGTATTTCACGGCAAACTCAAGTCTTTTTTAAGTGTTGTAGGAACTTACCCTGAAGTAAAAAGAGCTTATAGAATTACGGGTGGTCAGAATGTTCAGCTAGAAATCATTGCAAAAGACAGGCTGCAGTTACAGAAGCTTATCGATAAAATTATGGAATACGGTGATACGCTCACCCAACTCATATTATCAGAAGTAGAAATCGACAAAGAAAAAACCACTTACACTATTTCGAAATAACTAAGCCTGAAATCCTTTAAAACAGGGTGGCAAAGTGTTCTCAATCCACAAAAAATCCGATCTTCGAGTGTGGAAAATTACGTTGCAAAGAGAGGTCGGAAATCAAAATATATTATGAAGCATGCTCAGTTAGTTTTGGTGCTATTCTTTTTGAGTATAAGTTTTTTAACCAAGGCCCAAACGGGAATAATACTCTTAGGCAAGAATGCCGAACCCGTAGAAGGAGCCTTAGTGAATGTACTAGGCACAAGCCAAGTGAAGGTAAGCGACCAACGGGGTATTGTAGTGCTTGAAATTACAGAGAACAGTAAAGTCAATATTTCTCATGTCGGTTTTAAAACTACGGAAATTGAGATCAAAGTAGACTCTTGGCAAACCATTACGCTTAGCCCAAATACAACCAACTTACAAAGTGTAGAGGTAGAAGGCTTTTTGGAAAACACTGATCTTAGCGAGCAAGCAGGTGCCATTTCAACCATTGGACTGAGGGATTTACAACGCTTCGATCGAAGCTCTTTAGTGCAAGCTGTTAATTCTGTCCCTGGCATTCGTTTCGAAGAAAGGGCCGGAGCAAGCTATCGCATTTCTATTCGTGGAAGTTCGGTTCGCTCTCCTTTTGGTGTGCGAAATGTGAAGGTGTATTGGAACGACATCCCCTTTACTGAACCCGGAGGAAATACCTTTATCAACTTGCTCGACCTTAACAATATTTCTGGAATTGAAATTATCAAAGGCCCTGCAAGTAGTATTTATGGCGCAGGAACAGGCGGAGTAATCAAACTAAAAAGTACAGTGCCGGGCGATCTGAACAATAGTATACAGGCATCGGCCATGGTGGGTTCTTATGGAATGCAAAAAGCGGATGTGATTTTCAATCAGTTGAGCGAGAAAAACAGTCTTACCGTAAAAGCAGCCATTCAAAAAGCAGACGGCTATAGAGAGCACAACGCAATGGACAGGCGTATTTTGGAAATGGATGCCTTATTTTTTCCGAATAACAAACAGACCTTTTCGATTTCATGGCTATACTCAAACCTGTTCTATGAAATACCCGGAGCCCTAAATCCTTTACAACGAAGTGAAAACAGGAGGCAATCGAGGCCGGGAAGTATAGACAGAAATGCTTCTGTTGATAATCAGTATTGGCTTATGAAATTGGGACAGGAGTTAGAGTGGGGCAGGGCCTGGAAAGGGAAAATGTCCGTTTTTGGTTCGAAGATGGACTTCGAAAACCCATTTATTCTGGACTATAAACAAGACGAACAAGATATTTTGGGAGGAAGAATGGAGGTGAGTAGGGATGTTATTTTGGCTGAAAAACCCGCCTCGTTTGTAGTTGGGGCAGAGTTTCAGAAGTCCTTTTTTTCAGGGAAGAACTTTGGAAACGTGATGGGTCAAGCAGACACCATTAACTTTGAAGATGACATCAATTCTAGGCAGTCCATTTTGTTTGGTTCTTTTAAAATAGAACCTATGAAAGATCTTTTTGTCACCGCTGGTCTTAGCCGAAATGCACTGAATTATGACATTAATCGCTTGGTGGATAAAGTGAATAACAATCCTACTCAGTTCAATAAGGAATTCGAAACGGTATGGTCGCCAAGGCTAGGGGTATCGAAAAAATTGAATGAAGATCTATCGGTTCACTTCAGTATTTCGCAGGGCTTTTCACCCCCAACCACCACTGAAGTACGTACCAATGAGGGCAGCATTAACCGCGACATTCAACCTGAAAAAGGCACCAATTATGAATGGAATGTACGGGGCACTTTGCTGAATTCTCGGCTTTCATTCGACATGGCCATTTTTAGGTTCGACCTAAAGGAATCTATTTCATCTTATACTAATGGTGATGGTGTTGTGCTCTTTAGAAATGCAGGAAAAAACATTCAGCAAGGATTAGAATGGCAGCTTTTGGGCGAATGGATTAAAGATGAAAAACAGTCTTTGCAGAATTTGAGTACATCGCTTTCATACACTTTTCATGCTTTTGAATATAAAAATTATGTGAATGATGGCGATGATTTCTCAGGAAACGCTTTACCCGGAACGGCCAAAAATGTAGTGAACCTACAAGTAAATGCGAGCTTCATTTACAACCTAGACGTGAACCTAAGTTATCATTATTCAGACGCTATTCCCCTCAACGATGCGAACACGGTATATTCAAGACCTTACAACCTATGGAATATGAATTACAGTTACCTTATCCCTAAAAAGAAAAAGGCGCAATGGGAGGTGTTTGGAGGGGTGAACAATATTTTTGATGTGGATTATAGTTTGGGCAACGACCTTAACGCTTTTGGCAATCGCTACTTTCAGCCAGCACCAAGTAGAAACTACTTTATAGGCGCGAGATTAAAGTTCTCTTATTAACCGCAGTTTTGAGTGCTCAGGCCTATTGGTCTCTCTCTAATTTGTCAATTCGTTGATTTACAGATTGTAGCTCTTTTTTTATTTCTGCTAAAGCCTCTTGTAAATCAGTCTTTTTCGGTTCTAGAACCTTGTATTCTACTGCGGAGTCGGCTGCCAATAGTGGTTCATTATCAAGTAACATTTCACCTTCTCCAGTAACAAGCCAGTTTAAATTTATGTTCTCATATGATTCTTTCAGTTTTGAATAGAAGTCATGACTGGGAGATGTGCGTCTGCCATTTTCAGAAACTATATTATGAATTGTAGTACGACTGAAATTCAGTTTTTTAGCCATTGAATTTACAGATAACCCAAAGTGCCTCATCAATAGCTCCACTCGATCATTTACTGACATAATTAAAATAATGTTATCATATGTTTGTTTTAGTAATCAAATGATTACATATTTGTTCATTGGGTTAATGGTTGAACCAATACATTAACTCAAACTTAACAAAAAGCGCAGATAAAATAACTCTGAAAAGAGGAGGGCTAAACTCATCAGGTGTACCGATAAGTTATTCTTTTGTTCTTACTAATAACTCTCTAACGTCTACGTCTAGTGTTTTGGCAATAGTAAACAGGGTTTCCATAGTAGGTTGCATATCGTTAGTACACCAGCGAGAGACAGTGGTTATATTTTTCCCTGTTTGTTCGGAAAGCCAATTATTAGTTTTTCCCTTCTCTGCTAATACCGCCTTAATACGGTTGTAAATTTTTTTATCAGCCATAAAATCATCGTTTAACGCAAATTATTGGCCAAAATAGGAAAATTAAAACTACTAGTGATAAATCAAGATGTCGTTTTGCTTAATTATTATATCGTATAATGAACTAATAATTGTGTTTAACGATAAAAATTTTAATTTTGAGTGAAGATTACAAACGTTTAAACTAATTGTTATGGATAAAAAAGCCCTCGCCTTGCATCTAATAAAACAAGACCTTAAGTATCGTCAGATGGTTATTGGCCTAAACAATGTGGGTATTCATATAGAGTTCTACCCCGACTTAGTTCGTGTTATTCGAGCTTTAATGGGGCACTCTAATGTAAAAACCTTAGACACTTGGGCAGATGTATATGTGGAAGGAATGTCCAAGATAGAAAAGGTGGCTTGGGGAGACGAGGCAGGGCTTTATATAGTTGCTCTTCAGATTTATAAATCCCTTGAAAGCTTCACTTGATCAAGCGTATTATGCCCATTTAAAACTTAATTCCAACTTCTAATGCAAACAGCCTGTTTTTAAGGCTTAGCTCATCGTAGGTTTCGTTTTGAGTTTTTACCTGATTAATGAAACCTAAATTATAGAAAAGGCCAGCGTAAAGGCGAGTATTAACGCCAATAGTTCGTTCTAAGCCTCCGCCAAAATTCCCTGCCACATCAAAGCTTCTGAATTCGCGAATGATATCTGAATTGTCGGATTTGGGAGAGTTGCTCAGGCGTATTTCAGGCACCACTCCAAAATTGAAGTAGATTTTTGTGTCGAGGATTACTTCATTTGTGTAAAGTTTCAATAAAGCCGGAACCTGCAAAAACTCTTGGCTAAAATCGGCAGCTCCAATTACATTGGCTATGCTATTGGTTGATCGAGCAGTTACTCCAAAATCTTTGGAAGCATAATTAATTCCTGCACTGAAAAAGTAGTTTTCTTTAAACTGGTAATCTACAAAAGCACCAATTAAAAACTGAACGGAAGAACCGTTATCATCGTAATTCGTGCTTGCACCATCCGTACTTGGTTTTGAATAAGTAAGTGTAGGGCCTAATTTAATGCCTATGTTATAATCTTGTGCCAGTGCTGATATACTAAATAAGGTTAACAGAACTGCTGCAAAAGTGAATTTCCTCATGGGGAATAAAATAAATGAATACTTTTGTCATTTAAAATTAAGTATGAACAAAAGCTGGATTATTAGTTTCGTTTTCTTGTTGGTAATGGCTTGTGGCAAAGACGACCCTTGCAAAGACATTCCAAATATAGACCTTGATTTGGACTATAAGAGTTTGGTAGACCAAATTCATTCGGTAGAAGATACTGCGGCATTGAGTGCTTTTTTTGAAGAAAATCCTGTGGTACGCGATTACTTCTTTTTAGCGGCCGATTATCCGTCTAAAGCTGAGATGCTTACAGAGGTTTTCAATCTCATAAAAAACCCTTTTGTGGATACACTCTATCAGCAAACCAAGCAGATTATAAATGAAGCCCAATTAGAGCAAGATTTAGAAATAGCTTTTAAGCGTATCAAGTCTTACTATCCAGAATACAAAGTGCCCAAAGTTCAAACTGTTTACTCTGCCTTTGGTAACGATGTGTTTTTTTCGGATTCCCTAGTGGTTATTGGAATTGATTATTATTTAGGGCCAGAAGCGTCATACCGACCAAATGTGTATGATTATTTGTTAGTTAGATTAACTCCAGAGCATCTGGTTCCGCACATTGTTCAGTTCACCTCATTGAAATTCAACGATACTTTTGATAATGGTGAGCGCACTATTTTAGAGGAAATGGTTTATTATGGAAAGGCACTTGAGTTTACTAAAACTATGTTGCCATGCTTGCCCGATAGTTTGATTATGGGCTATGATAGCGAAACTTTAGCCTCTTCAATTCGAAGCGAAGGCTTTCTTTGGTCGTATTTTGTTGATAATGCATTGTTATACAATAAAGATCCCCTCAATTTGACGAAGTATATTGATGAACGCCCGGGAGTTCCTGAAATTGACCCCATTTGCCCTGGTAGAATTGGCCAGTGGATGGGTTGGAGAATCGTTCAGAAATATCAAGAAGAAAAGGATTTGGACTTTACCGAATTGATGAAATTGACGGACGCAAATGACATTCTATTGCAATCCAGATACAGACCTAAAAACAACTAGCCTTTATTGCTCTACTTAAGTACGGAAATCAACTTCTGTACTTGGAGTCTTCTAGAGTAAAGTTTTTCTGCCACGTTACGTGCGTTGTTTTTGTACTCTTCTAGCCTTTGGGGTTGATTAATAAATGGTGTAATCTTCTGAATAAAATCAGTAGGATCTTCTGGGTTAGCGTAGAAACCACATTGATTTTCTTCCACTAAGTCTTTTGTCCAGCCGGTTGAGTTTACAATGGTAAGCTTACCCGAAGCCAGACTGTCGAACATTTTGTTTGGGCTGTTGGTGCCTAAAACAGGAATGTTGGCAAAAGAGACATATGTGGCATCGGTTACGTTCAGTAATCTTCGCACACCCTCCTTATTCTGATGGCCATAAAACTCTACATTACTTAGGTTTTTTAAATAGGCCTCAAGTTTAATTTGATGAAGTTTCGAGCCTTCACCCACAACTTTAAATTTTATATTTAGCCCTGCTTTCAAACATTTTTCAGCAATTTTTAGCAAAAACTCGAGGTGATTGGTAATTCCAATACTTCCCAAATAGGTAACAACAAAGGCATCGTTTACATGGTAAAACGAAGTCAGTTTTGGGTCTTTTAATTCCTTACTAAAAAACTCGCAATCGGCCATATTTGGAATCATGTGCACTTCTTTTTCAGGAACTACTTCTTTAATCCAATCTTCCATGCCAGGTGAAAGTGCAATAACCTTATCTGCATGGTTGTATATTTTAGCTTCAAGCGCATAAAGCTGCTTTTTTAACCAACCAGCCTTAATAGCCCCAATCTGAATCGGGGCAGTGGGCCACAAATCTCGTACTTCAAAAATATAGGGTTTGCCTAATTTTTTCTTTAACCAAAGACCTACCAAGCCTACTGTTAATGGTGTGGAAGTTAAATATGCCAAGTCAAAACTCAAGTTCTCTTTTGAAATCAGGTGCTTGGCCTTTTTTTGAAATGAATAGAAAGAAAAAATACGCTTAAGAAACCCTAAATCATTGCTATAATAAACTGGCAAATAATGGACTGTGATTCCATCAATCACGGTTTTCTGATAGATTCCTTCATTGTGGCTTGTAATCATTTCAACCTCAACACTCTCGTCCACCAAGCCTTTGGCCAAGTAGTAAGAGCGAATGGCTCCACCTTCTTGAGGCGTTTTAAAATATTGGTGGATATACAGAATTTTCATGGTGAACAATCAACGGGCGCTATCGTGCTATTCCTTCCTTTTTTTCGAAATAACGGCAAAAAGAAGTTAAAGCGCATGACTCGCATTTGGGAGTACGGGCTAAGCAAGTATAGCGACCATGTAATATGAGCCAATGATGCGCCAAGGGAATCACCTCTTTTGGTAAGTGTTTTACTAATTGTTTTTCTACTGCCAAGGGGGTATTGGCATTCTGATTCACCAAACCCAATCTTTTGGAGACTCTATATACATGCGTGTCTACCGCCATACTGGGCTGATTCCAAATTACAGAAGTAATCACATTAGCTGTTTTTCTGCCTACACCGGGCAGTTTCTGTAAATCCTCAATGGTTTCTGGAATTTCAGAATTAAAATCTTCCACCAACATTTTGCCTAAGCCCAAAAGGTGCTTGGTTTTGTTGTTAGGGTACGAAACGGTTTTTATATAGGGAAAAAGTTCGTCAAAATGAGAAGCCGCTAAATGGGCCGGGGTAGGGAAATCTTGAAACAATTTGGGCGTAACCATATTGATTCGCTTATCGGTGCATTGAGCACTCAAAACCACAGCCACGAGCAGCTCGAACGGATTGCCATATTGCAGTTCCGTTTCGGCCTGTGGTTGGTTTTCACTAAAGTATGCTATAAAAGCCTCGTATCTCTGCTTCCTCGTCATGCCCCTAAATTAGGCTATTTCAAGGAATGAAGGTCATAGGATTTAGAGTAACTTAGTATTTTGTCGATAGCCGACTCAGAAGGTACTCGTTCAGCTGCCGTAATAGACTTCACTGTTTGCTCAAGTTCATGCAACTCATGCGCCAGCGAGCCATTTAAAATAGCAGCAGTTTGAATTTCGATATTTTCTTCTGTGTCGGTTTCCTGATATATGTATCTGATCAGGTCATTCTGGGTAGATGTTCTTATCATACGCAACGTTCATTTTGTCCATCTTTTTTCTAAGATTGATGAGCGCATAACGCATACGACCAAGGGCGGTGTTGATACTAACATCTGTTACTTCAGCAATTTCCTGAAAGCTCATTTGCATGTAGTGCCTCATCATAAGAACTTCTCGCTGTGAATCGGGTAGCTCTTTTATTAACTCCCTAAGTAACGCATGTGTATCTTCTTTTATTTGACGATCCTCGATAGATTCTTCAGAAAACTCTAAACTGTTGAACACATTGCTGCCATCTTCCATCACAATTGTAGGGTACCTCTTGGCCTTTCTAAAGTGGTCAATCGCTAAATTATGTGCGATTCGGCTCACCCAAGGCAAAAATTTACCTTCTTCATTGTAGCGTCCAGACTTTACTGTATTCACCACTTTTACATAAGTTTCCTGCAATAAATCTTCTGCAAGATCATGGTCTTTTACAATCATATAGATTGTTGTAAAGATTTTGTTTTTGTGACGTGATACTAATTCCGCGAATGCGTCTTCATTACCGTTTTTGTATAGCGATATTAATTGGCTATCGCTTACTTCGTACTTCCTCATGTTAGTTATTGTTAGGTCTAAGTAGAGGTTTATATCATACGGTAATGTTTAGTTTTTGGAAATGGATTAATGAAAGTAACAATCTCAAATGTATTGATTCAAATACAGATTACAAATATTTGATCGTAATTTTTGATTTTCAAGCTTTAGGCTAATGCCTTCAGCACTATTGCAAAACTTTAATCAAGTATAATGCCAGAGTTTAGAATTTAATTCTGAAAAAGGTAATTATTTTTCAGTTAACAATTAGTTGTTAGCTCTGTTATCTTTGCAATCTTATGAATTCAACAACACTTAGCCGCCCTACCCCTATTGATGACCTGAACCCCAGAGAGTTCATTATTATTAAAGGAGCTAGAGTAAATAACCTCAAAAGTGTAGATGTGGCCATTCCAAGGAATAAACTGGTAGTGGTTACTGGCCTTTCTGGTTCTGGAAAATCATCGCTGGCATTCGATACGCTTTTTGCTGAAGGGCAGCGCATGTATGTGGAAAGCTTGAGTTCATATGCCCGCCAGTTTTTAGGGCGAATGGAAAAGCCCGAGGTAGATTACATTAAAGGCGTTTCACCTGCCATTGCTATTGAGCAAAAAGTAAATACCCGAAACCCTCGGTCTACGGTAGGCACTACTACCGAAATTTACGATTATCTAAAATTACTTTTTGCCCGAATTGGAAGGACCTATAGCCCAGTAAGTGGCAAAGAAGTGAGCCGCGATAGCGTAACCAGTATTGTAGAGTTTTTGATGGCCAAAGAGGAGGGCACCAAGGTGATGATTCTTTGTCCGCTGATTCAGAAAGAAGAGCGTAGCGTAGCAGAAGAACTGAACCTCTTGCTACAAAAAGGTTATACCCGTGTGGTAGCCAAAGGCGAGCCCTATTTTATAGAAGATTTACTCAAGGACGAAAAGGACATTGTTTCCAAAGACTTAGAAATTCTTATTGATAGAGGTGTTGTGGCCCATAATGAAGACACACAATTCCGTTTTTCAGATTCGGTACAAACCGCCCTTTTTGAGGGGCAAGGGGATTGTATTGTTGAAGTGATTGGTGAAGGCCGAACGGCTTTTTCAGACAGATTTGAGGCAGATGGAATTTTGTTTGAAGAGCCAAGCGTTAACCTATTCACCTTTAATAACCCCTTTGGTGCTTGTAAGCGCTGCGAGGGTTTTGGGAAGGTTTTAGGAATTGATATTGACTTGGTCATTCCCGATAAATCTCTTTCGATATATGAAGGTGCTATTGCTCCTTGGCGAAGCGAAACCATGAACAAATGGTTGCAACCGCTATTAAAACACGGCATTGAGTTTGATTTTCCTATTCACAGAACTTATGCAGAACTTACCGAAAAAGAGAAGGAGCTGCTTTGGACCGGCAACAAATATTTTAAAGGGCTTAATAAGTTTTTTGAACATTTAGAGTCGAAAACACACAAAATTCAGTACCGCGTAATGCTTTCGCGTTACCGTGGCCGCACCGACTGCCCAGAGTGCAAAGGCACTCGATTAAGAAAAGATGCTGCTTATGTAAAGGTAGACGGTAAAAGTATTACCGACATCGTACTAATGCCTGTAAAAGAAGCAGCTGTTTTCTTTGAAAAACTTCCGCTTACTGCGCATGAAGAAAAAATTGCCAAAAGGTTACTTCAAGAAATCCAGAACCGACTTGAGTATTTAGGTCGAGTAGGTTTAGGTTACCTTACTCTCAACCGATTGACTAGCACTTTGTCGGGCGGGGAGTTTCAGCGCATTAAACTCTCCACTTCTTTAGGTAGTGCCTTGGTAGGCTCTATGTATATTTTGGATGAACCGAGTATAGGCTTACACCCTCGCGATACCGACCGACTGATTTCTGTACTGCTTACCCTGCGCGATTTGGGAAATACCGTTGTGGTGGTAGAGCACGAAGAGAAAGTAATGCAGGCGGCTGACCAAATCATAGATATTGGACCCGATGCAGGTTCGCATGGAGGAGAGTTGATTTTTCAAGGCACGATTGACGAATTGGTTCAGAATGGCACAGGTCATACCGCCAATTATTTGAGCGGAAGAGAAAAATTGCCAATTCCTGAACACAGAAGAAAATGGCGTGATGCGCTCAAAATAAAAGGCGCCAGAGAAAACAACCTCAAAAACGTGAGTGTTGATATTCCCTTGGACGTGCTGACCGTAATTACCGGGGTAAGTGGTTCGGGAAAATCTACCTTAGTAAAGAAAATTCTTTATCCTTCATTGGGTAAAATGTTGGGCACGGTGGGCGAACAAACCGGAAAAATGGATGCGCTTGAAGGCGACACCAAAAAGGTAACCCAAATCGAGTTCATTGATCAAAACCCCATTGGTAAATCATCTCGGTCGAATCCGGTTACTTATGTAAAAGCCTATGACGCTATCAGGGCTTTATATTCCAACTTAGCACTTTCAAAACAGCGCGGTTATAAGCCCGCATTTTTCTCCTTTAACGTAGATGGTGGTCGTTGCGAAACTTGCCAAGGTGAAGGTGTAGTGAAAATTGAAATGCAGTTTATGGCCGACATTCAGCTGACTTGCGAAAGCTGCAAAGGCAAGCGTTTCAAACAAGAAATTCTAGAAGCCACCTATAACGACAAAAGCATTGCCGATGTATTGGACATGACCATTGATGATGCTATGGACTTCTTCGCCAATGAAAAAGCAGTGCATAGTAAACTGAAGCCGCTGCAAGAAGTGGGCTTGGGCTATATCCGTTTAGGGCAGTCTTCCAATTCGCTCAGTGGAGGCGAAGCGCAAAGGGTGAAACTGGCTTTCTATTTAGGAAAAGGAAAATCGAATGACAAGGAGCACATTCTTTTCATTTTTGATGAACCGACCACAGGTCTTCATTTCCATGATATTAGTAAACTGATGAAAGCCATCAATGCACTGATTGAACAAGGCAATTCCGTCATTATTATTGAGCACAACACCGAAGTCATTAAACTGGCCGACTGGATTATTGACCTTGGTCCAGAGGGCGGCCAAGAAGGCGGTAATATCACTTTTACTGGCACCCCAGAAGAAATGATCAAACTCAAAGACAATTACACCGCTCAGTATTTGGCTGAGGATATGGGAAAATAAACTTTCCAAAAGTTAACTGGCTACTCCACCCATCATCTTTTAATAATCAAGGTTCAATAAGGAGAACTTTTGGAAAGTTAATGCACTCCCTCAACATATTTACAGGGTTGTTTTCAAATTATAAGCTAAGCAGTGACTGGTATGTCAGTCATAAAAATGAATATATTTATGGTTCTCAGTCATAAATGTGACTGATGTATACTGCTGTGCTTAAACTTAAAAAACAACGAAACGGAAGAGTTTTAGAGATATTTAAATGGAGGACTTGAATAAATATGTCGCAATTTATAAAGAGCAATTAGACAAGGGAGACATCTTAGTTGCTTATAACGAATTAGTCAAATTTGTTATGAAGTTGAGAACGGAATTTATTAAAGGGCTTTCTGATAAATATTCGTTTACGGGAATTCTTCACGGATATATGGACTACACATATTTTTACTATTCGAACGTTTTTTTAAAAACTAAAAAACTAAAACTCGGACTAGTATTAAATCACTTAGAAATGAGGTTTGAGGTTTGGCTACTTGGAAATACAAAGCCGATTCAAAAGAAATACTGGGAATTATCAAAAAGCACAAAGTGGAACAATGACAAAGACGAAATGCCAGCATACTCAATTCTTGAAGCGGTTTTAGTTGAAAATCCTGATTTCAACAATTTGGCCAAACTAACCGAACAGATAGAAGCTAAAATGATTACTACCTCGGAAGAAATATTGAACTATCTAAAAACACTAAATTGACTCAAGTCTAAACTTGAACTACAAAAGAAAAATATGAAGGCAATTAATCGAATAATGACGAATATCTGCTCGGACAATTTAGCGGCCAGTCGAGATTTTTACACAAAACTATTCGACTTTAAGGTGGACTTTGATAGCGATTGGTTTGTACACTTAATCTCAAAAAACAAAAATCTGGAATTGGGAATTGTAGGCTCCCCATTTTTAGTACGGTTCTAAATTATAAAATATATTGATTGTTTAAAGCTTCTTGGCCTAAGTGGAGCGTAGCGGAACGAAGGCCAAGAAGCTTTTCGTTTTTGTTCTTATACATTGCTGGACTTAAGCCTCCTAGGGCGTCATGGGGTCGCTCTTGGTTATAATCTTTAATCCAATCATCAGTAATCATCCTTACTTCATCGAGTGATTCAAACAGGTAACTGTCCAGCACAGCATTTCGATAAGTTTTGTTGAACCGTTCGATAAGCGCGTTTTGAGTGGGCTTACCGGGCTGGATGAACTTAAACTCTATCC